>JAHLFQ010000046.1 GCA_018883705.1 Candidatus Cellulosilyticum pullistercoris | reverse complement strand
ACCCACACCCACACCCGTTACTATCGTCGGCAGCGTCAGATGTGTATAAGAGACAGGTATTGTGACACCTGATAGTGGCTCTATTGTATTAAATGGTAGAACTTTATTTGATAGTAAGCAGAAGATTAATTTAAGTGTACAGGAAAGAAATATAGGGTTAATGTTTCAAAGCTATGCGCTATTTAATCATATGACTGTGTATGAGAACATCTTAGTAGGTATGAAAGGCCATGATAAAAAGCTTCAAGAAGAAGTTATTAAAAGCTATTTAAAGCTATTAGAAATAGAAAATTTAAAAGATAAAAAGCCGAAGATGTTATCTGGTGGGCAGAAGCAACGTGTAGCACTTGCTAGGATTTTAGCTCAGCAACCAGAAATACTTATGTTAGATGAACCCTTTTCAGCCTTAGATAGTCATTTAAGATTTATGATAGAAGAACCTTTTAAAAAGGCGTTACAGTCTTTTAAAGGAACCGTACTATATGTCTCACATAATCGTCAGGAAATTTATAAATACTGTGACCAAACAGCAGTTATGGCAGATGGACAAATTCAAGAAATAAAAGGAACTGAGGATTTATTTATGAAGTGTGAGACGGTCGCAGCAGCAAGGTTAACGGGATGCAGAAATATGAGCAAGGTAAAATGGCTAAATGAAGAAGAAGTCCATCTTATAGATTGGGGAATAACCTTAAAGCTAAAGAAAGAGAAACAAACTTATATAAAATCCAGTTATGACACCATAGGTATGCGTGAAGGGGACATGGTATTAACGAGTGATTTAGAAAGTGATGAAGTCATGGCAGTAGAGGTAGGAAAACTATTTAAAATGCCGGATAAAATAAAAATCGACCTATGGACATCTAATGGCTACAAACTCATCTATACTTGTAGTAGTAGAGAGTATCATGAAATTGAAACACTTTTAAATCAGAAACATATAGGTGTTCTAATAGATGAAACAAAACTCTTATATTTAAGAAGTAAGTGAAATTCCTAAGAAGTAAGACCTTTAAGACAGGCCATATAATCTTCAGGAGTGTTTATATTACGTAGAAGTGATTTAGAAAAAGGTGTTTCGCTAATAGGAATGATACGGCTATTTGCAAGTTTAATGAGAGATTGCATACGATAATTCTCTTCTTTAATCATAGTTTCAATTTTAGGGATCATTGACTTAGAATAAAGAGCACCTAATGGGTAGAAGAATCCTTCTTCATCAGAGAGCACAATGCAGTCTACATCAGGACTTAGCAAGCTGAGCATAAAGCGTACAAATGCTTCAGTAATAAAGGGCATATCGCAACCTGTTACAAATAGATAATGCTCAGGAACTTCTTTGAGTGCAGAATAAAGACCACCTAATGGCCCAATGGCATCATAGTAATCTTCTATAAGAGGGAGTGTCAGATGACTAAATTTATTTTTCTGATCTACAGATAAATAAATAGAGTGACAGGGAGAGAGTGCGTGTAGAATATGGTCTAGAAAAGTACGATTACCTAGATCTAAAAAAGCTTTATGTTTTCCATTCATACGTTTATTTTGACCACCCATAATAATAAGGCCAGCTGTAGCAGTGGGGGGAGTAGTTGACATATCATTCATTCCTTTCTTTACGTCAAAGTAGATAAAGATTTTGCCTAATAGCTATCTGCAAGACTATATTTATAGTATAAAGCATGATATTAAAAGATACGATACCTAGATAAGAAAATATTACTTAGTAATAAATCCCCTAAGTCATTTGATAAGGCTTAGGGGATTTATTATTTTTAATAAAAACAATTATTTTTCTGATGATGTTTTATAGCTATTTACAAGCATACAGTAAAAGTTGAAAAGTACATAAATAATGATACCTGTTGTTATATAAAGCTGTAAACCAGCAATTTGTTTAATGATGCTACCAAGTAGTTCTTGATTTTGAGCAATAAGGAAAGCTGACATCTTATTTGAAGCAACAATACCAATTGCCATTGGGAAGGTAAGTCCTGCAAAACCAGGATGGAAGTCAAAAGTAAAGAACTTAGGCATCATAAAGACAACGTAGATTAAAGAAATAAATACGATTGTATAAAGTATATAAACCATTAAGGGATTTGGTGTTTGAATGATATTTAAATAACCTACTACACAAAGGCTAGAAGGTGCAAGGATAACAGCTTGAGTTTGGAAAAATGGATCTGCAATAGGATGTTTGATAAGCCTTACGATCATAAAAGGCATGATAATGAATAATGCAGCGATACCATAGTAAACAACAATGGTACAAATCGTTGGTTCATTCATAACAGTTCCTACTACTGTAGACACCATAATACCGTTAAAGGTTACAAACCATGAAGGAATGAAAGTTTCAATCTTAACACCTTTAATAACGTTACGGTAGATAAAAAGAAGAAGGTGTACCGTATGAATACTAAGACCAACAGCCCACATTATTTTTCCAATAACAGGGTTATAGTCAAAAACGTAGCTTCCTAAAATCATAAGAAGCATTGAGAAGCCAGCATATAAGCTTGCTGGAACTGTCGCACTATATTCTTTTTTAAAGACATCAAAATGAAGAATAATTTTTAGAACATAAGTTAAAAAGATAATGGCAGCCGCCCACATGGTTAAGTGACGAATCCAGGTAAAACCAAGAGGTGCCCACATATTTGAAAGGGTAGCAGTACCAACCATTGTTGGTAGAATAGCAACAGGTAATCCTGCAATTTTTTGTAAAAAAGGTTTTCTAGTCATAAAGTCTCCTTAGGTATTTCTGAAAGAATAGATATAGGTCATAATCTTTTAACATCTAATGCCACTTGACATAGAAAAGAGTGGCACTAGATGTAAGGCATATAAAGTATAGTCGATGATAGTATTTACTATTAAACAAAGAATATACTCATAAAATGGTAAATTTTTAATATAAATTACACTTCATCTGTGTAGGTATACTCGAAGTTCTCTTTTATATTAAAGAAATCTGAGTAATCAATTCTAAAGAGTGGTTTTCTTACTTTAGAAACATCAATTTTATTTCTAATAAGTTGTGTTAGAATGCCTGAATAAGAAAGGTCTCCTTGCAAGATGGCACCATAAATTTTTCCATCTTTATGAACAATTTTTTTGTAGTTGCCCTTTGTACCTTCCTCGATTTCAATGCAATACTCACTTTCATCTTCTGGTTGAGCAAGGCCAAGAGACATGGTAGGAATGTTAAGGAAGTTCATAGTAGACTTACTTGCGAAGAAATCAGTCATTTCCATGTGGACACCTGCCATATTACTTGCAGCAATAAGACCTTCTTTAACGGCAACAGGCCAAATTGGGTTACGTCCTGTTACATCGCCAGCTCCATAAATATCTGGATGAGAAGTTTGACCAAGTGGGTCAATAATAAGACCAAAGCGGTCTGTTTCAATATCACTGCCTTCTAAAAAGCTTACATTAGCACGTACACCTGATGCTACGATTAGTAGGTCACAAGGGATGCTTTCACCATTACTAAGTGTGATAGAGGTAATTTCATCATGCTCATTTAGATTAAGTGCGCTTGCACCCACACTGTAAAGTTGTTTAACACCGTGTGCTTCAAAGGCTGCTTCATAAGTACGTGCTGCTCTATGGTCTAACTGAATAGAAAGCATACGGTCACGCATTTCAACAAGAGTAAGTGATTTACCTAGGTGAAGTAGGCCTGATACAGCATCAATACCTACAAGACCAGCTCCCATAATTACAATGTGCTCAGCTGTTTTTGCTCTTTCCATAATAGCTTCACATTCATCAATGTCATGGAAACCAATAGCATTTTTAGCTTCTTTAAGACCTGGAATAGGTGGGAAGAAAACATGAGAACCTGTAGCAATAAGGAGCTTATCAAAAGGCACACGGTTTCCTTTTGATGTAAGAACTTCTTTAGCATGGGTATCAATATTTGTAGCTGATTCGCCTTTCATCCAATTAATCTTATTTTTTTCGATAAAGTCTTGTGGTACAAATTGAAGTTTCTTTAAATCACGAATGCCCTCAATATAGTGATGCATAATACATCTTGAGTAGATGTGTTCATCTTTAGAGATAAGGGTGATTTCAGCAGTAGGATCAAGTTCACGAAGACGTCCTACGCCGCTAATGCCTGCAGCGGAAGCACCTAATACAACATATTTCATTTCTTATACCTCCCCGTAAGTAATAGCAGCCATTGGACATTTTTCTACACACATTGGCCCATTTTCACGATGACTACACATATTACATTTCATAATTTCTTTGTGGTAAAGCGAATCGCTTTTAAGCACACCATATGGACAAGCCATAATGCACATATAGCAGCTTGCACATTGCTCTTTGTCATATTCTACAAGACCTGTTTCTTTATTTTTATGCATGGCACCTGTCATACAAGTATAAACGCACTCAGGTTCTTCACAGTGACGACAAAAGATAGGGGCTTGTTTATTATTACTGTCAATTGTAATACGATTTCTTGGGTCTAAGCTGTCGTTAGATACCTTACATGCTGTGACACATGTAAGGCACCCGATACATTTAGAACGGTCAATTTTAATTCTTTTCATGTTAACATTCTCCTACAATTTTATAGATGTTAATTGGGGTTGTTTTATATGATGGCTCTTTTGAATAAGGATCATAAAGTGATGGTGTTAAGTTGTTTGTTTCAATATAGTGCATTGAACCATAAAGCTGATTAGGTGGCACATTCTCAGTGAATTTGGCTGTAAAACGAGAAGTACGACCATTAATAGAAGCTACTTCAAATAATTCGTTTTCTTGTATGCCCTTTTCAGCAGCTAATTGTGGATGAATATAGATATAAGCTTGTTCTGGATATGCATCATTTACTACATTAAATTCTCTTGTACGAACCTGAGTATGCCATTGGCCTACTGTATCACGGCCTGTATTTAGGATATAAGGGAAATCAGCTGTTGTTGGAAGTGGATTTTCTCTTACTTCTTCAAACATAAACTGAGCTTTTTTAGAAGGCGTATAGTAGTTACCATCTTCAAAGAGACGACGTTCATCTTCTGAGAGCATCTCACCTTCTCTAAATGGCCATTGAATACCTTTTGTACCTTCTAAGCTTTCATAAGTAACCCCAGTAATATCACATGGCATACCTTTAGAACACTTTTTCATAAGCTCAAAAGCAGCTTCTGGTGTTTCCCAAAGGTCTAATAAGCTGCCCATACCAAGAGCTTTTCCTACACCAAGGAAGACTTCGTAATCTGTACGTTCATTTTCTTCTTTCGTTAAGACAGGTCGCATAGCAGAAAGACGTCTTTCTGTATTGATATAAGTACCTGTTTTCTTAAGACCCGGTACAACTGGGAAGAAAACATCACAGTTATTAGAAGTATCTGTATCTTCAAAGAGATCTTGAACAATGAAAAGTTCTAGCTTCTTAATAGCTTCTGCAAAGGTTGAATTGTTAGTCCATGAGTGACGAGGGTTTGTAGCAAGTACCCATAAAGCTTTGATTTCACCTGCATTAATTTTCTCAATAATAGCATTGTATGGAAGTGTTGGTTTATTAATAAGCTGCTCATCTGTAATTTGTAGAGCCTCACAAACTGCCTGACGACGTTTAGGATTATCAAAATCACCACCACCATAAAGACCTGCTGTGTTACTAAATGCACGAGAGCCCATGGCATTACATTGACCTGTAATAGAGTTAGCGCCCGTACCTGGCTTACCTATATGACCTGTCATTAGTGCAATATTAATGATAGATTGGGCTGTTCTTACAGCTTCATAACCTTGGTTAACACCCATTGTCCACCAAAGAGAAACGCGTTCACCAGTATGAATGAGTTCAGCCATTTCATAAAGCGCATCAATAGAAAGACCTGTTTTTTCGGATACCATTTCAGGTGTATATTGTTTTACAAGCGCTTTAAAGCCATCAAAGTTTTCTGTATGTGCCTTAATATAAGCATGGTCAAGGTAATCTTTTTCAATTAAGATGTGGGCTAAACCATAGAATAAATAAATGTCTGTTTTACTATTTAAACCATAGTAATAATCGGCATTTTGTGCAGTTTCCGAACGTCTTGGATCAATTACGATCACTTTTTTATTAGGATTCTTTCTAATACGATCCCAAATAATAGGATGTGTTACTACAGGATTGGCTCCGATTAAGAAAATCGTATCTGAAAGCTCAAAATCATTTAAAGTATAAGGTGGTGCATCAAAACCAAAGCTTTGTTTATGTGCAACGACTGAAGTAGCCATACAAAGTCTGGTATTACCATCTACGTGTCCACGAAGGAAGTTACGCATAACGTGTGAGAAAAGTGCCATTTCTTCTAAAGGAATTTGGCCTGTACTAATTCCCGCAATGCTATCTCCGCCATAAGTTTCTTTAATAGTAAGAAGTTTATCAGCTACAACTTTATAGGCTTCATCCCAGCTCACATTCTTCATTTCACCATTTGCCATACGGATTCTTGGAAGAGGAGAGGGTTTAAACTGACTCATTTGCTGATCAAGAGAAATCCCCTTAATACAAGAGAATCCTTTATTAACAGGATAGTATGGAGTAGGAATCACATTAACGATCTTTTCATCTTGAACATAAAAATCAAGATTACACGCAAGTGCACACATATTACATGTGGATTGAACTTTTTTCATAGTTAGAACCTCTCTTTGATAATTAATTAACGATAGACTTAGTATAAACTTTAACAAAGAAAGCTTCTGTGATAATCATCACGAAATAAAAAGAGAAAAAATAAAAACATCATAATGATTTATGATGTTTTAAAAAAGGTAGATAACGCATCCATATCCATGATAATAATTGTTTTAGATTGATAAGTAACTAA
>JAHLFQ010000252.1 GCA_018883705.1 Candidatus Cellulosilyticum pullistercoris | reverse complement strand
AAAAAGAAGGAAAAGATGTTTTCCTCTTTGGTGGTGGTATATTAATTGATGCTTTTCTTAAAGCTGATATTATTGATGAGTATATCATTGGAATCATCCCAACGATATTAGGTGAAGGTAGACCATTATTTCTAGGTAACCATCCTAAAATTGATTTATCCTTACAAGAATTTGTTACTGAAGATGGCATCGTTATCTTAAGATACTCTAGAAGAAAAAACTAGCCCTACTCATAAGGGCTAGTTTTTTCTTTGTATTAACGACATCCATTTGCTTGTGTATTATTGTTACAAGCTTCTCTCATTTGCTGCGTGCAATACTCTAATAAGGCTTGTCCTTCTTCTTCTGTGAGCGCTCCTGCTTCCACTTTTTGATCAATCATCTGCTTAATCTCGTCATAAAGATTACTCACACTACTTGATTCCACTTGTGGATTCTCTACTACATTAGAGCTTATTGTCTCTACATTGTTCGTTTTAGCAAATACTGTTAAGCTCCCTGCTCCTATTACACCTATGGCTAATAATATACCTAAATATTTCGTTTTCATCTATTATTCCTCCTAATCTATTCCTAATGATGCCCGTACACATTCTCATTATAAATAACAGATATTGTAGAATTACAGAGAAATTACGGAATAATTATGTTTTCTATTTTTCTTTTAAACGATAGCCGTAACCATAAATTGTTTCTACTTCCAGCCTGCTCATCTTCTTTCTCAATCTACGTATTAAATCATCTACAGCTCTGTCATTTCCAAAATAGTCCCTTCGCCACACATAATCTAATATCTCATCTCTCGTAAGAGGACGTTCTCTGTTTCTATAAAACAGCAGTAATAAACTATACTCTCTATTAGATAGATCTAATAATTCATCCTTATCATATACCTTATGCGTATTTAACTCTATGGTATAGCCTGATATTGTCACGACTTCTTCTTGTTCATAGCACCTATCTAATAATTTTTTAACTCTTAAAATAAGTTCCTTAGGTGAAAAAGGCTTAGCCAGATAATCATCTGCTCCTTTTTCTAGTCCAATAATTTTATCAAAATCTTGGTCTCTTGCTGAGATAAAAATAACGGGAACTTTTGGAGATACTTTTTTTATCTCTTCCAACATTTCAAATCCACTTTTCCCAGGTAGCATAATATCTAAAATCCATAAATGAATCTCATGACCTACCTTTTCCATGGCCGCTTCTGCATGTTCATACGCAAATACCTTATAGCCTTCTTTTTCTAAGTAGCTCCTTATAAGATCATTTAAATTTCTCTCATCTTCTATTAGTACAATATTAATATCCATTTCCCTCTCCTTTCCTTCTTCACAATCCTCTTTTCTTACTCTCTACTAATTTTTACAAATAGTAAAGGTCACTCCACCCTCGTCTTCATTCTTATAGGTAATTGAATAACCATATACCATGAGTGTCTTTTTTACAATAGCTAATCCTAGACCCGTTACACCACCTTTTCCTACTTCAAAGGGTTCAAAGATACTTCCATATTGTACTTCCTCAATAGCTTCTCCATCATTAAATAGTTGAAATTGATTTTGATTAAGTGTAATTACTATCTTATCTCTTGCATAACGTCTTGCATTATCTATTAGATTTTCTAATACAACTCGCCATTTTTCTATATCTCCCTCGTACATTTGTTTAGTGAGGTATAACTCAATTTGGGGCTTATTTTCTAACGGTTCCATGTAGCTCGCTACTTCTCTAATGAGCTCTTCCATATCAAATACATCATCTGCTTCATCTTGACTCCTTATATATTCTAAACGGTTTAGGTACAATAACCCCTGTACCCTTTTTTGCAAATGGCTAGCTTGATCAAAAATAACTTGAGCCGTTTGTTCCACTGTGCCATAAGGATATACACCATCCATAATACTTTCTGCATAACTTTTAATGACTGCAATTGGTGTTTTTAAGTCATGAGATATATTATGAATCATCTTCTTTTTAACTTGCTCATTCTCATAGAGCTTCTTTCTCATATCTTCTAAAGCAATCATAACTTCCTGAAACTCTAAAACATCCTCCTTGAGTTCAACGGGCTGAGTGATCTTACCTTCTCCGATTAAATCTAATCTCTCTTGAATTTCTTTTAGATTCTTCACAAATCTATTATTCCACCTAAAGAAAATAATTAAGATAATCGTTAAAGCAACTACAATTATAAACAGGGTATCCATAAATAACTGATGAGATAAACTTTGATTATTAGCCTCAATTGTATATGAGACAAGCCCTTCACCGAATTCACTTTTTTGTATGACATAATAGATACTTTCCTGACTAGCTTGAAACTTATAGGTTTCTTGCATCTTTTCCTGCTTATCTATTTGTGATTTTAATTTATCAAAAAATTCATTATACATTAATCTTTGATGGAGTACTTCACTATCTATTTCATTAAAACTCATCGTGCTATTCTTGCTGTATACTAGATGATAGACACCATTCTGCCTTCCATACTGTATGTCATAGTACTTTCCTAACTCCATGAGTTTATCTTGCTCTACCAAAAGTGTCTCATACGTTTTCCTGTCTACAAAGAATCTAATACTTATAGGTAAAATAATACCAAAAGCAATAATACTTCCACCTAATAAAACAACTAGGGTAAGTAGAAGCTGATGATTTAATTTCATTTGCTTTTTCATCTTTATCCTCTATCTCTTCATATTTTAAACCAAGTACAAAAACTACCTATATGATACATGTAGGTAGTTTTATTAAATGATTCCTATTATACGAACTCATTATTAATATTCATTTTTCCAGTTAGCAAAGATTCCAGATGCTTTAGCCAAAAAATCGCTAGAAATTATAATGTTCTTTTCATCTATTACTTTATCTTCATCAAAAATTGGAACTGGATTACATCCACCTCTTGCAATTTCTACATCACTTGTTTGAAAACGATTACCACAGTTTTGACATACTAGTACATCTCCATCTTGTACATAATAACCTCTTCCTGAACTATAACATATCTGACAAGTATTAAAAGCTGTACGAATGGTTCCATCAGGCGCTTTTACTGCTAATACTTCTAACTTACTCCCATCAACTTCTAGTGGATAGAAATTAGCCTCTTCCGAAACATCTTCAATCGGAATGATTAAATCGCCCTCTTCAGATAAAAGTATTTCTTGTGTATTTTGTACTGGATTATCGCTACTTATCTCGTTACTCTTTACTGCATCTCTTTTAGATAGCATGCCTACTCCTACTATTATTACGAGTGCAAGTATACTAATCATACCATATTTTAATTGTTCAGATGGTTTGTTTTTGGTTTGTTTAACATTCTTTTGTCCTTTTTTCATTTTTAATAACCTCTCATTTTTTAATTTTATATTTTTTGCACTTAACCTATTTTGCTGGAGCTTTTACTGTAATACTTCCTCTAATCATTCCCATCCAGCAGCTATAAGAAAAAGCTCCCTCTTCTGTCGGCATAAACTCTATCGTATTCTTACCAAGCTCAAACTTCTTTTCTATCTCAAAGTAAGGGATAAATATTCTATTATTACATCCATTAAGACTTCCTTTTTCTACATGAATCACCCATTTTACAGGCATACCTGCCTGTACTTCTATATTAGAGTATTGTCCAGGCTCTAAATAATTTTCCACAATCTGGATGCCATTTTCTATCCTTACTCTCGCACTCTCATTCTGATTTATAGAAGCTGCTACATTAATACCTGCTAAGCTTAAACCACTTGTTAACATAGATATGCCTAATATCACCACTAAGACTGCTCCTATAGACATGATTTTTTCTGTAAAAGTCTTACTAAGTATTGAAGAAAGTGCACCCAATCCAAACATTAGAGGAACTGTTCCAAGGCTAAATAGAAACATAGCCAAAGCCCCTTTTAAAAAACTACCTGCTGAAAGACTATATAACTGCATAGCTTGCAAAGGACCACATGGCATGAGTCCATTAATGAGTCCTATATAAAATGGGCTATTACCTTTCTTAATGCCTCTTAGCTTACTTCTGAAAATTCTTGGCATCCTTAAGTTAAATCTTCTAAGCCCTGGAAAAATGCCTAGCATATTAATCCCCATAATGATCATAAAGATCCCCGCTATTAATTGAACAAATCCTTTTGAACGCCCTGAGAAGCTAACTACTGAACCCATAGCCCCTACCACACCGCCAATTACTGTATACGAAATCACTCGCCCTAGATTATAAAGTAAGCTAGGCCTAACAGTAGACCAAAACCGTTTTGTTTCTATTTGCTCTTCTCTGACCGGTTGTCCGATACACTGTGAAAGATTAATCCCTCCACACATAGCAATGCAATGAACAGAGGTTAGCATACCAAGCATGAATAACAAACTATACCCCATACTCTCTTGTGCTTCTGGAAACATATAAAAAAGGTTAGTTAAACCAAAATACTTCATCACTTGATACAATGCCAGTATACTAAGTGCTATGCCTAGTACCTTTATCACCTTATCTTGTTTTCCACTTGCATCCTCTTCTGCTATAACGGTATATCCTAGTGCTTCAATGATTTCACAAATTTGTTTTTTGGATATAACCTGAGCATCCAAACTGCACTCAACTTGTGAGCTAACATAACTTACTTTTGCTTTTTTAATTCCGTTCGTTTTGCTAAGCTTTCTCTCTATCCTTTGCTCACAGCTTATACAAGTCATTCCCTCTATTTTAAAAATCTCTATTGTATTATTAGAGTGCACTTTTTCTACACCTTCCTATCCCACTTTTATCTTTTTACTGGTTTAAATCATCTTTTTTCTCTTTTGA
>JAHLFQ010000251.1 GCA_018883705.1 Candidatus Cellulosilyticum pullistercoris | reverse complement strand
CCCATACATTAACTGCTGATTCAGTTACCCCACCACTTGTGGAAAAATATAATGCTTCCGCTACTTTGCCATTATACTTAATGGTCTCTCCTTTAGTTGCATCTACTGCTGCATTGGTTCGACTGTCTTCTTTGTTATAGCCTCCATAAACCTGCGTTGCTGTTGTATCTACTACATTATAGCCATAACTTGCATAGCGATTATATTGATAAATAGCAATGGAACGTGCTGCAACAGCTTGCGCCTTTAATGCTTCTTGTGGCCAAGATGCTGACATCTCACCAGGTACAACACCATAAAGATATTCTTCAATCCCTAGTATATTATAAGGTGTAATACCAGTACTTCCACCAATTCCTATAGCACCACGATATTTCTTACTGCTTCCTACTCTTGTAAGGCATAGGCCTGTTTCTCTATCATATCCTCTAAATACCAGCGCCTTACTTGTCTTATTAAAAATTAAGATTTCATTACCAGAAGGATCTGTTACTACATAACGCTCTGTACTCGTTTCTAACGCGTTACCATTGGGCTCTTTTGAATAGATAGCATATAGCCCTTCTTCTATTAAAACAGGTATACCCCCTTGAATAGTTGCCTCATTAAAAGCATCTTGGTAAGTTGTATAAATACCTCCCATATCATAATACGTATCGCTTGCTTTTGCTATATTAATCTTTTCACTTGGCAAGCTTCCTAGCTTTGTAAACCTACCTTCATCATAGTAACCTATCATCATTGGTTCATCACTAGATAAACTAATAGATGAGGTATTATTATAAACAGATATAAGACCTACCTTAATAATACTAGGATCTGCACCTAATGTTACATACGACAGGGAACATAGCAATGCTATGATTAAAATAGCATAGCCATATCTTCTTTTAAACCTCAACTTTTTCTCCTCCTCTTACCCTCGGCGTATTTTTTATCTCTGCTTCCTATTATACCTGTATATTTACCAAAAATCTACATTTGTCATACCAACTTTCGTCAATATTATTTATCCTTTTTATATTCTATTATTCATGTTATACGCCCTTATTTTATCCAAATTTTTTTTAAAAATTCAATAGAGCTCTTCGTGAATTGATGCTATAAAAAAGCCCCTGTAAAGTGAGATGACTCTAACTTTGCAGGGGGCTCTATTTTATTCCTTATTTATTCACTTACTTCTTGTGCTTTTAAAAAGTCAATAAGTGCTTTAGTTGCTTCTTCCTCATCTTGACCTTCAGCAATAATTTCAATGATTTGACCTTTGATTGCACCTAAAGACATCATTCCCATGATGCTTTTTGCATTAACTTTCTTTTCATTGACAACTACTGAGATATGACTTTCAAATTTACTTGCGATTTGGACAAATAATGCTGCCGGTCTAGCTTCAAGACCATTCTTTAATTCTAATTTAAGACTTTCTTTAACCATTTCTATTTCCTCCTCTTGTTTCCCTAATATGCTCTGCAATTTCACTAATTTTCTTTAGCCTATGATTAACTCCTGATTTTCCAACTGGCGGTGTTAATAATTCACCTAGCTCCTTAAGAGAACTACTTGGATATTCAAGACGATAGGTCGCCACCTGCTGTAAATTCTCAGGAAGTGCTGAGATTCCAATAGTATCTTGTACATATTCGATATCTTGCATTTGCCTGACTGCAGCAGATACAGTCTTTTTTAAATTGGCTGTCTCGCAGTTAACAATACGGTTAACGTTATTTCTAACTTCTTTGACAATACGTACATTTTCTAGTTCCATAAGTGCCACATGTGCACCCATTATATTGAGTAAGTCAACTATCTGTGTACCTTCTTTTAGATATAATACAAAATTGCCTTTTCGAGCAACAACTTTAGGTTCCATTTCTAATGTGGTCATTATTTCTTGTAAAAATAATGCATGTTTTTCGGTTGGATTAACAAATTCTAAGTGATACCCCTTTTCAGGGTCACTTACCGAACCTGCTCCTAGAAAAGCACCTCGTAAATATGCTCTTTTACAACAAGTGCTTTGAATAACGGCTAAATCAACGTGGTCACGTAAGGCAACATACCCACCTTCAAGCTTGAGCAAGGTTGTTGCAACTAAAATTTTATGTGCTTCATCACTATCTTTTGTGACTAGTATATAAGTTTGCTTTTTATGAAATTTTTTACTTGTCTTTAGAACTATCTCTGTATTTATATTAAAAGCTTTTTTAATTATTGTAAAGTATTTTCTTGCAATCGCTGCATTTTCTGTCTGAAATTTAATACTAAACATATGATTATCATATTTAATTTCTCCAGCCATGATAATCATTGCTGCCAGCTCTGCAATCATACAATGTCTTGCCCCTAATGGTACACATGTGAGTTCTTTTTTTACATTGAAAGAAAAGGACATTTTTTTCACCTCATCTTATGTAATTTTATTATTATTTCCCCTCAAAAATACATCGTGCCAATTTTTCTGAGTCATGCCTTATGAGTTTTTTATCCCCATAAAGCTTAATAAGTGGTGCTTCAATTCTCTTAATATCCTTCCAAATACTGTGGCTTTTATCCACTTTTAGTAGGACTGCTCCCTCTTCTTCATACTGCTTGCTATAAATAGCTTCTACTTCTTCACTATTTACTATTACCTTATTTATGGTTTGCTTACCTAAATAGTGTTCCAAAATAAGTATGTGTTCCTCTAAAGTCAGACTTGTAGTTTCTCCTGGTTGAGTCATGATATTAGCTATATAAATTTTTTCAGCTTTTGCTTGTCTAATAAACTGACTGATATCTTTTACTAGCAAATTCGGAATGACACTTGTGTATAAGCTTCCTGGCCCTAATACGATAATATCTGCTTCTTCAATAGCCTGGACAACTGCTTTATTAGGGGTAGGCCACTTAGGTAAAAGCTCTATATGACAAATATCACTTTCTTTAGCTTTGCCATATTCTACAATCTCTTTTTCACCCACAACCAAATTTCCATCTTCAAATACTGCATGTAAATGAACATCCTCTAATGTAACAGGTAGTACTTTCCCAGTAATGGCTAAAACATTACTGGTTACATGTACTGCTTCTTCAAAACTACCTGAAATATCAGTTAGGACGGCTAGTAGTAAATTACCGAAGTTTTGCCCACTTAAAGACCCTTCAGTAAATCGGTATTGTAGAAGTTTTTCCATAATAGGTTCTGTATTAGCTAATGCAACAAGGCAGTTCCTAATATCTCCTGGCGGTATAATACCCATTTCTTCTCTAATTCTTCCAGAACTCCCGCCATTATCTGCTACTGTAACAATTGCTGTAATATGAGAAGTGTATTCCTTAATGCCTTTCAGCATGGTTGATAACCCAGTACCACCCCCAATTACAACCACCTTTTTGTTTTGATAATCATTTTTCATAGATTACTTTCCTCTTTTACTATCCTTCTCTATATCTCTATGTTGTTTAATAACAGTATGCCCCTTTTTTTGTAGAAAATCATATAATGCATTGGCTAAAGTTACAGAACGATGTTTTCCTCCCGTACAACCAATAGCCACAACTAGCTGATTCTTTCCTTCTTTTTTATAATTAGGAATTAAAAAACTTACCATATCTTGAAGCTTTGCAAGAAATTCTTGAGTCACTTCAAATTGCATGACATAATCACTTACGATAGACTCATTTCCTGTAAAAGGTCTCATCTCTTGTATATAGTAGGGGTTAGGTGCAAAACGTACATCAAAAACTAAATCTGCATCAATTGGGATGCCATATTTAAAACCAAAAGACACAATAGTAATCATCATACTATCAAAAGATTTCTCTTCACAATAAATTTTGTAAAGAACACCTCTCGTATCCTTAGGTAGTAAATAAGAGGTATCAATAATATGATGTGCTTTTTCTTTAATTTCCTTTAAAATTTCTCTTTCTCTTACTATACCTTCTTCAACTCTTTCACTACGTGCTAATGGATGAAGCCTCCTAGTTTCTTTATAACGCTTAATAAGTTCTGTATCGCTGCAATCAAAGAAGATAATCTCATAGGTGTGTCCGCTTTCCACTAATTCTTGTAAGCTATTAAATAGGTCTGCAAATAAACTCCCACCTCTAGTATCTATACCTAGCACAACTTTACTTACTTTATTCTCTTGAGCAACAATTAAATCAGCAAAGCTTTTAATGAGAATAGGTGGTAAATTATCTACGCAATAATATCCCATATCCTCAAAAAAATTAATCGCACTACTTTTTCCTGCCCCAGACATTCCTGTTACGATAATAAAGTTCATATACTTGCCTCCTTTATCCTTAGCTCATTTTATGTCTATCATATGACCTTATTATTTTTACTTTAGAATTTTTACTTCAGGTTCTAATAACACCTGATACTTTTCCTGAACAACTTCTTGTACATGCTTAATTAGGGCTACTACCTCTTTAAAAGTTGCACCTCCATTGTTGATAACAAATCCACTGTGCTTATCTGATATCATAGCACCACCTATTTGATAACCTTTAAGCCCACTATCCATAATGAGCTTCCCTGCAAAATGCCCTTCTGGTCTTTTAAAGGTGCTTCCTGCGCTCGGTTTATCTAAAGGTTGTTTTTCTTTTCTTCTAGCCATAAGCTCTTTCATATAAGCAGCAATCTCTTCTTTATTACCCTCTTTTAAGCCTATAGTCGCAGCTAGAACAATGTAATTCTTTCTCTGAATAATACTTGTTCGATAACCTAACTCTAGTTCTTTATTAGATAAAGTTAAAACATTTCCTTCTGGGTCTAAAACATCACAGCTTATAAGGACTTGCTTCATCTCTCCGTCATAAGCCCCTGCGTTCATAACCACAGCACCGCCTAATGTTCCTGGAATACCATGGGCAAATTCAAATCCTGTTAAGCTATGCTCAAGAGCCTTAGTAGCTACTTTAGAAAGTAAGGCACCTGCTTGTGCAATAACTTTATTTCCTTCAACTTTAATCTCATTTAAATTATTATAAATTTGAATCACTACACCTCTAAAACCTTCATCTGCTACTAATAGATTACTCCCATTACCTAGGATATAGTAAGGCACTTTATGTTCTCTACAGAGTTTAATTGATTGCGCTAAATTTTCAATAGAATCTGGTTTGAGAAGAATATCTACCGGTCCACCTATTTTAAAGGTTGTATAGTTTTTCATTTCTTCATTAAAATAGATTGTATTTTGTGGAAGCTTTGTAAGTAAAAACTGACCAAATTGGTTAATGTCCATTATTTCATCTCCTTTAACAAATAGTTATTCACTGATCATATTTATATAAATTTTCTCATTTCTTATCTTTAGGTTTGATTAATATTCATTAGTTTATGATTACCTTCATTGTATCATAAATTACTAGAAATGGTCATTATAAATTCGTTCATTTCCCATTCAACATTTAGTCCTAAATATGATATAATAATAAAATAGGAAGATTATAAGATATTTTAAAGTATTTTGGAGATTAACGAAGGGATTCAGTAAGTACAATGAAGATTAAAAAAACAAGTCGAAAAAAAGAAAAAATTAAAAAGCGTTTAGTGCCACTTACTATTATTGGTGCTATTATCATTGGTATTCTTTACCAACAATTAAGCATTTATTTTAATGCAAGTAATTTGGGTCGTATGGGACGTCTTATTGAAGTTAATGGTGTCAATATGCATCTATATGAAGCTGGTAATAGTGATATCCCTATCGTTTTTACAGGTAATATTGGTAGTAATGTACCTTTTGTAGACCTTTACCCTCTTCATAATGCTCTATCTCAAAACCACCATGTTATGGTTTATGATAAACCAGGCTACGGTTGGAGTGATTATACCTCTGCTTCTAGGGATATTGATACAATTTGTCAAGAAATCCATACAGCCTTACATAGCAATGATGTTCCTGGGGATGAAGATACTTATCTTGAACCTTTTGTTTTTGTTGCTCAAGGTATGGGTGCATTAGAAGCTATTCGCTATACTCAGCTCTATCCTGAAGATGTAGCAGGTATTGTTTTTATTGAGGGCACTTCTCCCGGCTTCTGCGCGGATTATAACAATATCATGATTATTGAATCTTTCCTTATCAATATTACGCGTAATACAGGACTATTAAGACTTATTGGTAATAGTAACTTTGTTTCTAATGCATTTAATGATAATCCTGAGCTTTCTGACAAGCTACGTGACTTAAATAAAGGGATTGGTCTTGAAAAAAACTGGAATCGTAATGTAATTGAGGAAAAACTTAAGCTTGCTAGTAATGCAGAAGTGATCTTATCAGGTCTAGGTGATGAAAAACTAGGCGACCTACCCATTCGTGTCATTACTTCTGAAGCAAATACCTATTCTACTTGGAATCGTACACAAAAGGCCCTTCTTAGCCTATCTTCTGATTCTGCACAGTATTTCGTTGAAGGCTCTACATCAGTTATTGAAGCAAATGATGTCCCTACTATGCTTACAGTCATCGAAGAACTCATCACTCATATATATGAATTAAGAGAAGATTATTAATTAAAAAAACGCTATTACTTCTAGAATTCCTGCCGAAGAGGTCAAGATTCTAAGTAATAGCGTTTTTTTCATCTGGTATCTGCTTACTTTACTATTATTCAACACCTCATTCTAATGATACAAGGAAATAATTGTTAAAGTGTAATCACTTTGGTTGCTGCTACAATCACATCTGCAATTTCATCCATGTTAGAGATTCTTCCTACAGATAATGAATTTTGACCGCAAACTTTAAACACACATGTACCACATGCAAGGAGTTCAACACCACTACTTTCTAATCCATCTAAAACGTCTAGAAAGTAGGATTGTCTTGTTAACAATCTTACAGCTGAATTATAAAAAATAATGGCATCTGGCTTATTTGGATTGGCAAGTAATTTTCTTAAAAAAGTTCCCAACAAAGTTTGCCCAACGCCTTCATCTCCTCGACCAAGTGTATCACTATTAATAATAACGACATCTTTATACACTTCTACTCCCCCTTTTTTAGCCCTTACAATATACTATGCTATTTCTTAAAAAAAGGTGAAAAATGTCGTTAAACAATAAATGAGCAAATAACGTATCTTTATAATACGCTACTTGCTCATTTCCCAGGAAATTTATTTAGCTCTTCTCATCCATTTAATAATATCTAAGATACCTTTTGCAACACTTGCTACTAGAAATACAAGATTTATCACAAATCCTGCAATAGCTACGCCTTTTGACTTGCGGCTTTTCATATTAATTGCTCCAAATACAGTACCTACAATCGTTATAGGAAGACCAATAATAGGGATAATCCATCCTAATGATCCAATAATCCCAAGAACTAATGAAGTCCATGAGCCTGCATCACTTTCAGGTTTAGAAAAATCGTAAATATCATCATCTTCAATGTCATCAGCAATAAACTCATCCGTATCTAATGCGTTAAGTTCCTCTAAATCATTTTTATACTCTTTTTTTGCCATAGTATGACCCCCATTTCGTTTTTCATTTATTATATCCCAAACTTCTACCTTTAACACTATATTAACTTAAATGTTTGATTTTTTTATGAATTAGATGCTTTTACTTGTGTCCAAATAGAACTATAAACACTTGCAACATCTGATGGGTCATTAAACATCTCCATTAGCTCACCATTAAGTATTGATTCGTCTGGGTAAGCAACTTCACTATTTTTCATTTCATCTGGAAGTAACTCTCTTGCCGCACTAATTGGTGTTGAATAGCCAATGTATTCTGCATTCATTGCTGCAATATCCGGTCTACATAAGAAATTAATATATTCATACGCTTGTTCTACATTCTCTGCATTTTCAGGAATAACAATACCGTCTACAAAATAATTACTTCCTTCTTTTGGAACTACATAAGCAAGATCAGGATTTTCTTGTAACATTACCACTGCGTCACCAGCCCAAGCAATCATTAAAGCTGCTTCACCATTAACCATCTTGTTCTTACCTTCATCTCCTACATAGGCTAAAACAAGGGGTGCTTGTTCAATAAGAAGCTGTTTTGCTTCTTCTAACTCTTTCTCATCTCTTGTATTCATTGAATAACCAAGTTTCTTTAAAGCTACCATGATAGAATCTCTTTCACTATCATACATGAAGATTTGCCCTTTATATTTACTATCCCATAAGATATCCCAGCTATCTACTGTTTCATCTACCATGGTTTTATTATAAACAATACCTACTGTTCCCCACATATAAGGTACAGAATATTCATTATTTGGATCATATGGTAAATTTAAAAATTGTTCATCAATATTTTCATAATTAGGGATTTTACTAAAATCAATTTTTTGAAGCATATTTTTATTAATCATCTTTTCAATCATGTAATCTGATGGGAATATGACATCATACTTTACATTACCCGGTTCCACTGAAGCATACATCTCTTCATTGTTAGCATAATCAGAATACACTACTTTGATTCCGGTTTCCTTAGTAAACATGTCATTTACTGCTGGATCAATATAATCTCCCCAGTTATAAACAACTACCTTACCATTTTCACCCCCAGAAGAGCATCCTACAAAAGATAAGCTTATTGTCCCTAGCATTAGAACACTTAAAAGTCTTTTTACTGTTTTTTTCATGAATTAACACCTTTCTTATTCGTATTTACCATATTAGAAGTTCATTCTTTATGATATATTGGCTTAAACTATATCACTTACTTCCTTATCTACATATATTCTTTGCATATCTTACTAATCAATACACTTTAGTATGTAGAAAATAAGATTTCATAAATAATCTAATAGGAACAGCTAAAGCCGTTCCTATTTTACTCATAACAAGCATTATTTTTTCTCTATGCCATTTTTGCTTCTTTTATTTTACGTACTTTATGATTAGCTTTAAGATTGCTTATTAAAAGAATAATAATAATCGTCACAAACATTAAAGTAGAAATCGCATTAATAGTTGGGTTAACCCCTTTTCTTGCCATTGAGTAAATTTTAATTGGAAGTGTATCTACACCCGCTCCTTTATTAAAGAAGCTGACTACAAAGTCATCAATGGAAAGTGTAAACGCAATAAATGTTCCCGAAAGTACCCCTGGCATAATCTCTGGTAAAATAACTTTCTTAAAAGCATACCAAGGACTCGCTCCTAAATCTAATGCCGCTTCATATAAGTTATAATCCATTAGCTTTAATTTTGGCATGACTGCAAAGATCACATAAGGTACACTGAAAGTAATATGAGAAATAATCAGTGAAGGTAATCCAAATGGAATATGAAGTACATTAAAAAGCATCATCAAAGAAATACCAATAACAATGTCCGGACTAAGCATCGGAATGTAGGTTATGTTAATAGCTAACCTTTTTTGCCAACCTCTCATACGATGAATACCCATTGCTGCAAAAGTTCCTAGTACGGTTGCTATTAACGAAGACACTGCTGCAACAATCAATGTATATAAAATAGCTTGCTTGATTGCTGTATCACTAAACATTCTTTGATACCAATCTAATGTGAAACCTTTCCAGATTGGTAACTTTGAGTCATTAAATGAAAAAATCATAAGTAATGCGACAGGAGCATACATAATGATTAAAATTAAACTCACATAACTACGTTTAATCCATTTCATTAAAATAATCCTCCCTCTTCATCTAGAATACCCATACGTGACATAACACCTAAAGTAATGAGGACAATCACCATTAAAATCATAGATACAGCTGAACCAAATCCCATATCACCTGTTCTTGTAAATTGTTCCTCAATAATATTACCAATAAGCATAACCTTACCTCCACCTAAAAGACGTGTAATTAGGAAGGTTGTAAGAGCTGGCATAAATACCATGATAATCCCTGTAATAACACCAGGCATACTAAGTGGTAAGGTGATTTTTCTAAAGGTTGTTACCTTATTTGCCCCTAAGTCATAGGAAGCTTCAATTAACTTATGGTCAATCTTAGCTAACGCGTTATAAATTGGAAGTACCATAAATGGGAAGAAATTATAAACCATACCAAAGATAACGCCTCCATTTCCATAAAGAAATTTAACTGAAGGAAGACCCATGGCATTTAATAAGTTATTAACCACTCCATTATTTTCTAATAGATTTG
>JAHLFQ010000250.1 GCA_018883705.1 Candidatus Cellulosilyticum pullistercoris | reverse complement strand
GTACGATAGGTGTAGCGATGCCTAAACAAAATAATACCATTAGCTTAGAGGAACATAAAGTAAAGAGGGAATATTTAAAAGCAAATGAGAGACAGATGGTAAAGGAGCAGTTTCATGAATTAGAAGGTCATGAAGTGCAAAAAGGGCCGGAGCATAAAGAGATGGCAAGGCAAGCTATAAGAAGTTTTGATATGAACCAGCAGGAGAGCGAGCAAAATAGTAGTCAAGAGACCATAAGCAATATTACAACGGTTAAAGTTCAGGAAGAAACAAAGAGTAAGAAGGATCAGGAAGTCTGTAAGCAACAGAAAGAAAAAGAACAGATTAAGAGAGAAGATATACAGCTTAGTGCTAAAGATATTGCTAAGTTACTTAAACATTTATAAAAATCATGTAATGAGTGTGATTTAAGAATTTATTTTTATAATGATATTAGGTATTTTATTCGATGAAAGATTGAACTATAATAGAATATGGTAAAAAAATTTTTAACCTGTCGAAAAACTAGGAGGTTTAAGTAATGAGTAAAATTACTATTGATTACTCTAAAACGGGAGTAATGCCACATGAAGTTAAATACTTTAAAGAACAAATTGCTGTAGCACATAAAATGTTACATGAGAAAACAGGTGCAGGAAATGACTTTTTAGGATGGATTGACTTACCTGTAGATTATGACAAAGATGAATTTGCACGCATTCAAAAAGCAGCTGAAAAAATTCAAAGCAATTCAGATGTATTAATCGTTATTGGAATTGGTGGCTCATATCTTGGAGCAAGAGCATGTATTGATGCATTAAGTCATACATTCTACAATGCACTTTCAAAAGAACAAAGAAAAACACCTGAAATCTACTATGTAGGAAATAATATTTCAGGAACTTACTTAAAAGATCTTTTAGATATTTGTGAAGGTAAAGAAGTAAGCGTAAATGTTATTTCTAAATCAGGAACAACAACAGAGCCAGCGATTGCTTTCCGTGTATTTAAACAATTTATGGAAGAAAAATATGGTAAAGAGGAAGCTAAAAACCGTATTTTTGCTACAACAGATAAAGCAAGAGGTGCCCTTCTTACTTTAGCTAAAGAAGAAGGTTATGAAACATTTACAATTCCAGATGATGTAGGTGGTCGTTTCTCAGTTCTTACAGCAGTAGGTCTTCTTCCAATTGCAGCTGCAGGTATCAATATTACAGAACTTATGCAAGGGGCTGCAGATGCAAGAGCAGAATATAGTAATGAAAATGTAGAAGAAAATGCTTGTTACCAATATGCTGCAGTTAGAAATGCGCTTCTTAGAAAAGGTAAAACAACTGAAGTTATTGTAAACTATGAGCCATGTTTACAATACTTTGGAGAATGGTGGAAACAATTATACGGTGAAAGTGAAGGAAAAGATGGTAAAGGACTTTATCCATCATCAGTAAACTTCTCAACAGACCTTCATTCATTAGGACAATATATTCAAGATGGTCAAAGATTTTTATTTGAAACAGTTATTAACGTTGAAAATGCAAGAAAAGATGTAGAACTTAAAGAAGAAGCATCTGACTTAGATGGACTTAACTATTTAGCAGGAAAAACAATGGATTTTGTAAACAAACAAGCATTCCAAGGAACAATTCTTGCACACGTAGATGGTGGAGTACCAAACGTAGTCATTAACTTACCAGCAATTAATGCATATCACATGGGACAATTAATTTACTTCTTTGAAAAAGCATGTGGAATTAGTGGTTACTTATTAGGTGTTAACCCATTTGATCAACCAGGTGTAGAAGAATACAAAAAGAATATGTTTGCATTACTTGGCAAAAAAGGATTTGAAACACTTAGAGAAACATTACTTGCTAGACTTCAAAAATAATAGGTTTTTAAAAAAGGGAGCTGCTAAAAGTAGCTTCCTTTTTTATGGTTACAAGCAGTTTAAGAAAGCTTGGAAATAGGATATAATAAAGATTAGCTAAATAGAATGGTAGTTTTATTTGATAAAGATTAAGATAGAGAAGGTGTTAAAAATGGATGGTGAACAAAGAAGAGAAGCAATTATTCACTTACTTAAAGGACAAGAAAAACCTATTAGTGGCACTTATCTAGCACAAACTTATAAAGTAAGTAGACAAGTCATTGTTCAAGATATTGCACTATTACGTGCAGCAGGTTATGATCTTTTAGCCACTGCAAGAGGCTATATACTTAATGAAGAAACAGAGACTATGTATAAACGAGTCATTCTGGTGAAACATACAGAAGTAGAAACCGAAGAAGAGCTTAATACCATTATTGATAATGGTGGACGTGCAAGAAATGTGATTATTATGCATCCTATTTATGGTGAGTTAGTTGGAGATTTGATGTTAAAAACCAGAAGAGAGATTAAAGAGTTTGTCAAAAAACTACAGGAAACACAAGCGAATCAACTACTAAAACTTACGGATGGAACCCATATGCATACCATAGAAGCTAGTTCTAACGAAGAACTCGATATTATTGAAGAAGAACTAAGAGAAAAAGGATTTCTTATAATGGATAGTTCATTATAAGAGAAGTTCATGTATAAAGCTGTTAAGAAAGAAGACATAGAAATAAATAGTGGATAGGGAAAATAAGTGCAACCTGTGATTTATAGATAAATTAAGGTGGCACTTATTTTATTAGAAAAAACAAGGTAAATACATTAGTGTTGACTAGTGACATGACAGTTGATATATTAATTGTAAAACAAATAATTAGGGGGAAATGAGATGGAAAATCAAAAGGGTTGGCAGGTGTGTGGAAAAAAGCTTGTAGATAGGTATTTAATTAAAGGATTAAGTGGAATGGCGTTAGGTTTATTTGCTACTTTACTTATAGGAACGATTATTAAACAATTAGGTAGCTTTTTTTCTAATCTATGGATAGGACAAATGTTAATGATGCTAGGCAAACTAGGGACTGTAATGACTGGAGTAGGTATTGCAGTTGGCGTAGCACATCAG
>JAHLFQ010000249.1 GCA_018883705.1 Candidatus Cellulosilyticum pullistercoris | reverse complement strand
TCTCTCTCAATAATGGTTTCTGCTAAGTGAGCTATTTTATGGTTGGAATTTTCTTCTCTCCAAGAATGCGTATTTAAAGTCAGTAATCTCATGTTTGTCTCCTAATCTCTTTTTTCTTAAGGCTAGTCATTTTATTCCTCTACTTTTTATTTTACCATATTTTTATAGCTTGTATCATCTTATTTATATCAGGTTAGGATGCGTTTCAAAAAAATAAGTCACTATACATAAATGTATAGTGACTTATTTTTTATTATAAAATACTTTCTATTAATTAAGCATTTGCTAGACGTTTATAAGACTCAAGTCTTGCTTTTGCATTTTCTTCTGCCATTTCAAACAGTTCTTCTGCTTGTTCTGGGAATTGTTTAGCAAGAGCAGAATATCTTACTTGTGCCATAATAAAGTCTCTAAAGCTTGCTGTTGGTTCTTTAGAATCTAAAGTAAATGGATTCTTACCTGCTTCTACATCTGGGTTGAAGCGGTATAAGTGCCAGTAACCACACTTAACAGCTTGTTCTTCGTTAGCTACAGTACGGCCCATACCTTCTCTAAGTCCATGATTAATACATGGTGCATAAGCAATAATGATAGATGGTCCTTGATGTGCTTCAGCTTCTATGATTGCCTTCATGAATTGGTTCTTATCTGCTCCCATAGCTACTTGTGCTACGTAAACATTACCATAACTCATCATCATCATACCAAGGTCTTTTTTACGTGTCTTCTTACCAGATGCAGCAAATTTTGCAATAGCTGCTGTTGGTGTTGATTTAGAAGATTGACCACCTGTATTAGAGTAAACTTCTGTATCAAATACAAGAACGTTTACATCTTCACCAGAAGCAAGTACATGGTCAAGTCCACCGTAACCAATATCATAAGACCAACCATCACCACCAAGCATCCATACAGAACGTTTTACAAGATAATCTTTTTTATCTTCTATTTCTGCAAGTAATGCTTTAGCCTTAGCATCTTCGATGCTATTATTTTCAAGAAGTGCTAGAACTTTTTCAGATGCAACTTTAGAAGCTGCTCCTAATTCTTTTGTTTCTAACCATTCTGTAAGAACTGCTTTTGCATCGCTATCAATATCCATTGCTACAAGTTCTTGCATAATAGCTTCTAATTTATTTCTCATTTGCTTAACACCTAAACTCATACCAAGTCCGTATTCAGCATTGTCTTCAAATAATGAGTTTGCCCATGAAGGACCTTTACCTTTACTATTTGTTGTATAAGGTGTACTAGGTGCTGAACCACCCCAAATAGATGAACATCCTGTAGCATTAGCAATCATCATACGATCACCGAAAAGTTGTGTAACAACTTTAATATAAGCTGGTTCTCCACAACCTGCACATGCTCCTGAGAATTCAATAAGTGGTGTCTTGAATTGACTATTTTTAACGTTCATTGTTAAATCTAAATCATCTTTACTGCTTACTTCTTTAACAGCAAAGTTCCAGTTAGCTTCTTCTACTTCTGTTTGAGAAGCAAGTGGTTTCATAACAAGTGCTTTTGTTTTAGCTGGACAAACGTCTACACAGTTACCGCATCCTGTACAATCTAGAGGACTTACTTGCATTCTATAAGTATAGCTTTCTAAACCTTTACCAATTGCTTTTTTAGTTTTAAAGCCTTCTGGCGCTTTAGCCTGTTCTTCTTCTGTTAAAAGAACTGGACGAATGGTTGCATGTGGACAGATAAATGCACATTGGTTACATTGAATACAGTTATCAACATCCCACTCAGGTACACTAATTGCAATACCACGTTTTTCATAAGCAGCAGTACCACTTGGGAAAGTACCATCTTCAATACCATTAAAGGCACTTACAGGTAATTTATCTCCTTCTTGTGCATTCATAGGACGAAGAATGTTTGTGATAAATGCTGGTTCATCTACTGCCACAGCAGCTTCTTGTTCTACTGTTTTCCAGCTTTCAGGAATATTAATTTTAACTGCTGCACTAAATCCATTATCAATTGCAGCATGGTTCATGTTAACAACTTTTTCACCTTTTTTACCATAAGCTTTAACAACAGCTTCTTTAAGATAAGTAACAGCTTCTTCTTCAGGAATGATTGCAGCAAGTTTAAAGAAAGCAGCTTGCATAATCATATTGATACGGTTACCAAGACCAATTTCAGATGCAATCTTAGTTGCATTAACTGTATAGAACTTGATATCATTTTCTGCTATATATTGTTTCATAGTAGCAGGTAAATGTTCTTCTAACTCTTCTTCGTTCCAAATACAGTTAAGAACGAATACGCCACCTTTTTTAAGACCTTTTAATACATCGTATTGATGTACATAAGATTGATTATGACAAGCGATATAATCTGCTTCATCAATAAGGTATGGTGAACGAATAGGATTCTTACCAAAACGAAGGTGAGAAATCGTTACACCACCTGATTTTTTAGAGTCATAAGCAAAATAAGCTTGTGCGTAAAGGTCTGTATGGTTACCGATAATTTTGATAGCTTGTTTATTAGCACCTACTGTACCATCTGAACCAAGTCCCCAGAATTTACATCTTATTGTGCCTTCTTCTGCAATTTTTAATGGTTCACCAGCTGGTAAAGATGTGAAAGTAACATCATCATTAATACCTACTGTAAAGCCTTGTTTTGGATTCTCACTTACTAAGTTATCAAATATAGCTTTGATATCTGTTGGTGTTGTATCCTTTGAACCAAGTCCATAACGTCCACCAATAATCATTGGTGCATTTTCTTTTTCATAGTAAGCTGCACATACATCTAAGTATAATGGCTCACCAATTGATCCAGGCTCTTTTGTACGGTCTAATACACAAATTCTCTTTGTTGTAGCTGGAATAGCTGCAAGAAGATGTTCTTTAGAGAATGGTCTATAAAGATGTACTTTTACAACACCAAACTTACCACCTTGTGCATTAAGTACTTCTACAGTTTCTTCAATTGTTTCTGTAACAGAACCCATAGCAACAATAATGTTTTCTGCATCTTCTGCTCCATAGTAATTAAATAAACCGTATTTTCTACCTGTTAAAGCATTCATTTTCTCTATGTATTCTTCTACAATTGGTACTAAGTTATTGTAGAATTTATTAGATGCTTCACGTGTTTGGAAATAAATATCTGGATTTTGTGCAGTTCCTCTTGTTACAGGATGATTTGGAGAAAGTGCACGATCTCTAAATGCTTTAAGTGCATCTTGGTCAACTAATGCACCTAAATCCTCATAACTAAGTGCTTCTACTTTTTGAATTTCATGAGATGTTCTAAATCCATCAAAGAAATGAACAAATGGTACTCTACCTTTAATTGCTGCAAGATGGGCTACTGGAGCTAAATCTAAGACTTCTTGTACTGAACCTGTTGCAAGCATTGCGCAACCTGTTTGTCTTGTTGCCATAACGTCTTGGTGATCACCAAAAATATTTAAAGCTTGTGCTGCAAGCGCACGTGCACTTACATGAAATACACCTGGTAGAAGTTCTCCAGCTACCTTATACATATTAGGAATCATAAGAAGCAGACCTTGTGATGCTGTAAAAGTAGTTGTTAGCGCACCTGCTTGAAGACTACCATGGAATGCTCCTGCTGCTCCAGCCTCTGATTGCATTTCTACAACATTTACTGTTTGTCCAAAGATATTTTTCTTACCAGCAGCTGCCCATTCATCAGTCACTTCTGCCATAGTTGATGAAGGTGTAATAGGGTAAATAGCCGCTACATCTGTAAAAGCATATGCAACATATGCTGCAGCTGTATTACCATCTACTGTCATCATTGTTTTTCCCATATATCTCTCTCCTTTTCTTTTTACCTAGAACAAATAGCTTATAATACTTAATAATTTTAGTCATTATTTTAATTATTATAACTTTTTTGTTTATCAATATTTTATAGCCTTTAAGAGGGTTTGTAAATACTATCCTATGTATTTTCAAGTTTTTTGGGACAATTGCTATATTACTTAATATAATATTTATTTAACTTTTATTAGATTATTTTATACTTATTGCACTATAAATGATTAATTTTAGAACAAATATTCTTTACACATTGCAAAAATAAATCAAGCTATTTATACTACTCTAAGTGAAAGCCACTTATTGTATTTTCACTAGAAAGGAACTTATTATGAAATTTAAATATCTAAAACAAAGCGCTATTATTGTTACCCTATTTCTTATCTTGACACTATTTATTGCCTGCATTTGGCCTGACCCTTCTGCACCAACCAATATGCAAACTTTAGATTTTAACCTCACTGAGAATTCATTTTATCTAAGTGAAACAAACTATGCCGAAACAATGCAAACCGAGGTGGAACCTTACATCGATTCATTAAAAACAACAGGCTATTTTACAAGTTCTGATGAGGCAGCTTTATACTATGAACAATATCTCTTAGAAAACCCATTAGCTCATATTGTTATTTCACATGGATTTACTGAGTCTTCTCAAAAATATAAAGAAGTTATTTACTATTTCCTAAAATCAGGCTATAGCGTTTCTATCTTAGACCACCGTGGTCATGGCTATTCAGATCGTATGATTGATGATTCTTCTAAAGTCTATATAGATACTTTTGATACTTATCTTAACGACCTTAAAGACTTTATGGACAAGGTGGTTCTTCCTGTTTCTATGGATTTACCTCACTTTTTATATGCTCATTCTATGGGAGGTGGAATTGGTGCCCTCTTTATAGAACGCTATCCTGATTATTTTGATGCTGCAGTTCTTT
This sequence comes from Candidatus Cellulosilyticum pullistercoris, assembly GCA_018883705.1. Lineage (GTDB taxonomy): Bacteria > Bacillota > Clostridia > Lachnospirales > Cellulosilyticaceae > Cellulosilyticum > Cellulosilyticum pullistercoris. The sequence continues at coordinate 1,235 of JAHLFQ010000249.1, read as the reverse complement.
CTTCTCCTATGATGCAAATTGATACAGGTTCTTATCCAAAGCCTATTGCTGAACTTGTCGCTAAATTAATGGTGCTTACTGGTCAAGGCAAAGATTATGTATTTGGTCATGGTCCTTATGAAGATGATTTAAACTTTGAAGAAAGCGCCGCAAATTCTAAGGAAAGATATCTTTATTTCGCACAGAAAAAACAAAACAATGAGGCCCTACAATTAGGTGGCGCTACCTTCAAATGGCTCAATGCTTCTTTGAATGCTACAAAATCACTGATTCAAAATGCTAAAGATGCTATGATTCCTGTTTTAGTATTTCAATCAGAGAATGATACCCTTGTTAAACCAGGTGGCCAATACGCCTTTGTTAAAGGTGCACCTGATGCAACCCTCATTTATGTACCTGATGCTAAGCATGAGCTGTATTTAGCAGATAATGAAGTAATGATTCCTTACTTTAATACCATTTTTAATTTCTTTGAAAGTTATATCGCATAAACAAACCATAAAACAGCCCATCAATCCTTACTGGATTGATGGGCTATTTTACTTTAAAAATTAACTATAAGATTGCGCTGCAATACGTTTATAATCTTCATAACGCTCTTTGGCATACTTTTCTGTAAGCGTAAAGAGCTCTTCTGCCTGCTCTGGGAATTGTTTAGCCAGTGCTGAGTAACGTACCTGTCCCATGAGAAAGTCTCTAAAGTTTGCTGTTGGCTCTTTAGAATCTAAAATAAATGGATTTTTACCCTCTTCTTTTAACATTGGATTATAACGGTATAAGTGCCAGTAACCACATTTAACAGCTTGGTCTTGGTTTGCTGAACTACGTCCCATACCTTCTTTTAACCCATGGCTAATACAAGGTGCATACGCAATAATAATAGATGGTCCTTTATAATTTTCTGCTTCAATGATGGCCTTCATCAGTTGATTTTTATCCGCTCCCATAGCAACTTGTGCCACATAAACATTGCCATAACTCATCATCATACGACCAAGGTCTTTTTTACGTGTTTTCTTACCAGAAGCTGCAAATTTTGCAATGGCTGCTGCTGGTGTTGATTTAGAAGATTGGCCACCCGTATTGGAGTAAATCTCTGTATCATAAACTAGTACATTCACATCTTCTCCAGATGCCATGACATGGTCAAGTCCGCCATAGTCAATATCATATGCCCAGCCATCTCCACCAACAATCCATACAGAACGTTTTACTAAATAGTCACTATGTGCTTT
>JAHLFQ010000248.1 GCA_018883705.1 Candidatus Cellulosilyticum pullistercoris | reverse complement strand
AATTAACACATGCCATAAAAGCTGGGAAAGTATCAATAGTACAGGGCAAAGACATATGCTATATTTACACTCAACATATAATTAAGATCATTCATGAAATGAATATACCTACTGTAGAAGAGTTAAGACTTATACAACGTTATTTATATAGTAATAAGATAAGAGAAATTTATATACTTATTACATTATTAAAAGAAGTGGTAGTAAAGATATGTAAGGTGAAAAGTGAGATCATTAAAGAAAAAAGAGGTGAGCTTAAGAATAAGATATTAGAGCTTATAGAGGAAAATCTAAGTGATAATAATCTTTCTTTGGGATATTTAGCGGAGTCCTGTAATGTATCACAATCTTATTTAAGTAGGTATTTTAAAGAACATATGGGATATGCACCTGGCCAATATATTGACCATTTAAGAATAGAGCATAGCAAGTATTTATTAAGAGAAACAGATGTGAATCTTAATGAGATTCTGCGACAAATAGGTTATATAGATAAATCCAACTTTATAAGGAAATTTAAAAAAGCAGAGGGGATAACCCCTATAAGCTATAGAAGACTCTATCAAACTGTAGATACGTTGATGGATGAGTAATATGCAGAACTTGACTATACCATTTAAGATAAGAGGATAATAACTACATATATACAAGAGATAAGGATATGGGTAGGATGAAATCATGCTTCATATCCTTATTTTTTTAGGTAAAAAATACAAAACTGAAACTAGGAGCATGAAAGAGGGGGATTTTATGAAACTAAAAAAATTAATAGCGATTTTTTTAAGTATGAGTATGGTATTTGCAGTAGGATGTAGTAAAACAACGATGGGTATAAGTGAAAATAATTCATCAAATGAATCTCTGAAAGAAGCAGAATCAAGTAATAAAGATAATAATCTAGATTACTTGAATAATGATTCACAATTTCCAATTGTTAATGAGCCAATTACGATTAAAATAATGGCAAATATGACAGAGGTTATGCCAGAGTATGATACAGTTACAGTGTGGAAAGAGTATGAAAAAATGACAGGGATTAAAATAGAATGGGAGTCTGTAGGGTCACAAAGTATAAAAGAAAAAGTTAAACTTGCTTTTGCTTCAAATGAGATGCCAGATGCTTTCTTAAAATGTAAAATTTCAAATTCAGACTTACTTCGTTTTGGTGAACAAGGTATGCTTTTAGACTTGGCACCATATCTTGAAGAATATGCACCTAATATTTGGGCATTTATTAATGAAAATGAAGAGGTTAAAAAGGGAATTACATTTCCTAATGGAGCCATTTATGGGATTCCAGCAGGGATAGAAACACCAGCGGTAAAAGTATCTAAGAAAATATTTATTAATAAAACATGGATGGATAAATTAGGTTTAAAAATGCCTACAACAACTCAAGAGTTTTATGAAGTGTTAAAAGCATTTAAAGAAAAGGATCCTAATGGAAATAACCTTGCTGATGAAATACCTTTCTCATCAGATAACTTAACAAATCTTTATGACGTATTAAGAGGTTCTTTTGGTCTTGGAAATAGAGGAACGGCTCAGCAACTCGTAGATTTTGATGAAACAACACAAGGGGTAAGATTTATTCCAACAGCACCAGAATATAAAGAGTGCATGGAATATATGAATCAACTATATTCAGAGGGATTAATTGATTATGAAATTTTCACAATGAATGCTAGTCAATTTATAGGAAAGGCAAGTCAAAATTTAATTGGATGTTTTGTAGGGCCTAATATGGCATTATTACCAACAGAATTAGAAGAAAATTATGTAGGATTAGAAGTTGCACTTAAAGGTCCGAATGGTGATCAACTTTACGCACCACTAAGAACAGGTATACATAGTACAGGTGCCTTTGTTATTCCAACAAGTAATCAATATCCAGAGGCAACACTTAGATGGATTGATTATTTCTTTAGTGATGAGGGAAGCCTTATGTATCATTATGGTATTGAAGGGGAAACTTATGAGAAAAAAGAAGATGGAACATACGATTTTATACAATCAGTTTATGATGAAATTGGAGGAAATAATTCTTTCGATTCAGTAGTGTCTAAGTATGTTTCTTATGCGGGAGGTAATAATCCAACCATTATTAAAGAACCCTTTTTTGCTGGGGCAGAGATGCAGCCAATTCCTTATCAGGCAGCTTTGAATATGATGCCATTTGTACCTGAAGAGGTATGGCCAGATTTTACTTTTACATTAGAAGAAAATGAGCGATTATCTGTTGTAAAGACTGATTTAAACAAATATTTTTCACAAATGAGAACGGAATTTATATCTGGAAAAACATCTTTAGATACATGGGATAATTATTTACAACAGATGGAAAAAATGGGGCTTCAAGAATTTATGCAGTTATATAACCAAGCTTATGAAAGATATATAGCTGATTAAGAGAAGAACAAGAGAAAAAAGGTTATAAAAAATATTTTGTTTATAGCCTTTTTTACGACTTAAACATATAGGAGTAGGAGAATATGGTGCTTACAAATCATAAAACTAAAAGAAAAGATGTTATTAAAAAAAAGATTATAACGTATTGGGATCTATATGTGCTAATGCTACCAGGCTTACTTTATTTCATTATTTTTAAATACTTACCTATGTATGGAGCACAAATTGCTTTTAAGAATTATATGCCAAGTTTGGGGATATGGGGAAGCCCATGGGTGGGATTTGATCACTTTCAGAGATTCTTTAGTAGTCCTAACTTTGGGAATATTATGTGGAATACTGTATCGCTAAGTTTATTTAATATTTTATTTGGTTTCCCAGCACCAATCATTTTAGCGCTTATTATCAATGAAATAAAATGGAAACCTTTTAAAAAAGCAGTACAAACTATTACATATGCCCCTCATTTTATTTCAACAGTAGTCCTTGTTGGACTTTTACAAATGATCCTTTCACCTTCGTCAGGGATTATTAATAATATATTACAAGTATTTAATATACAACCTATTTACTTTATGGCAGAGGAAGGATGGTTTAAACCAATCTATATTTTATCAGGAATTTGGAAAAGTGCAGGTTGGGGGTCAATTATCTATCTTGCAGCTATTTCTGGAATTGATACAGAAATGTATGAATCAGCTAAGATAGATGGAGCGAGTAGATGGAAACAGCTTATATATATTACATTACCTAACATTATGCCTACAGCAATGATTATGCTTATATTAGACATTGGTAAAGTAATGAGTATTGGTTTTGAGAAAGTATTTTTAATGCAAAACAGTATGAACATAGGTGTATCAGAGATCATTTCAACGTATGTTTATAATGTGGGTATTTTAGATGTTCAGTTTAGTTATTCAACTGCTATAGGATTATTTAACTCAATTATTAATTTAATTATGTTAATACTAGCTAATTGGGTGAGTAAAAAAGTAACTCAAGTAGGATTATGGTAAGGGAGGAGAAATATGCTAAAGAAATTAAATAGAGAAGACTTAACTTTTGATGTGTGTACGTTAATATTAGGATTACTTGTATTTAGTATAGCACTATTTCCTCTTATTTATATCCTTGTAGCCTCCATTAGCAATCCTAGATATGTTGTTACAGGAGAAGTTATGCTATGGCCAAAGGATATAACCTTTGCTGCATACGAAGCAGTATTTGCAAATAGTAAAATTTTATTAGGCTATATGAATACTATATTTTATACTGTCTTGGGTACGCTAATTAATATTGCTTTAACAACAATGGTTGCATACCCTTTATCGAAGAAAGATTTATATGGAAGAAATATTATTACAATGTTTTTGACTTTTACAATGTTCTTTAGTGGTGGAATGATTCCTTCATACCTACTCATAAAAAATTTGGGGATTTACAACTCGTTTTGGGCTATGATTATTCCGAATGCTATTAGTATGTGGAATTTACTTGTTATGAGAAATTATTTTCAAACGGCTATACCAAATGAACTTATTGAAGCTAGTAAAGTAGACGGATGTACTAATGTAGGGGCATTAGTAAGAGTTGTACTTCCAGTTGCAAAACCTATTATGGCGGTAATGGTTATTTTTTATGCAGTAGGACATTGGAATGCCTACTTTGATGCCCTTATTTATTTATCAAATAATGAGTTGTTTCCATTACAAGTAATTTTAAGAGAAATATTACTCCAAAATCAAATAAGTGGTATGGGAGAAGCGGTAAGTTCTACCTTATCCTCTGAACAATATTTAATCTCAGAGAGTATCAAATATGCTGTTATTGTAGTAGCTAGTATTCCAGTATTAGTATTATATCCCTTCTTGCAAAAGTATTTTGTAAAAGGGGTTATGGTGGGTGCGATTAAAGGTTAATTTAAGATGAAAGGATATAAGAAATGAAAAAGTATAGTAAGAACGTAGGGGTAAAATTTAATGAAGATGGAAGCGTAAAGAAATTTCCAGGTAATAGTATTATTAGTCATATTTATAAAAATCAGGAGATTTACAAACATCTAGTACATATAAGAAGTATTTTGGAAAAGAGTTCAATATCGGAGAAATATACTCTTCTACCAGTAAATAGTTATCATATGACAGTAAAAGATCTTATATGTGATGAAGTAAGAGAAATAGAGCATTGGAGTAGCAAAATGCCTATAGATGTACGTTTAGATGAAACGGATAGATATTTTAAACAAGTATGGAGCGACATAAAAAACTTAGATACAATAAGAATGAAATTTGGTCTCATTTTTGTAAAAGGAGTAGGAGTTTCAGTAACACTAATCCCAGCAACCAAAGAGCAAAAAGAAAAATTAAAAGCTTTTAGAGACCAAATTGCGATAGCAACAGGTGTGAGACATCCAAATCATGAAATATATCGTTTTCATGTGAGTTTAGCCTATTTGATTGAAGTACTTGATGAAGAAGACGAGAAAGAGCTTAAAGTATTAGAAGAGTCTATTAATAAGTATTTAAAAACAGTAGATGAAGTCTTTGAATTGAATGCACCAGAACTTGTACTATTCGATGACATGTTTTCATTTCCATTAGTAAGATTATAAAATGAAATAAGTAATTGAAACAGATGACTTTTATACTAAAGGTCATCTGTTATTGCATAGGTGGAAAAATATGAGATGATTCTAATGTTATAGGGGTAGTTTAATCTACATAGTAGATGAGTAGTAGTGATTTATTAAGTATAAGGTAATGAAGATAAAGGGAGAAAAGGATGCATTCAGGAGAGGTAGGATTACTGGATATAGAATTTATAGAGGTAATGTGCAGACTAATGATAGCGATGCTATTTAGTGGATTAGTGGGAATAGATAGAGAAAAGAAAGATAGACCAGCAGGCTTTAGAACCTATATACTAGTAGGCATAGGTGCAGCATTAGTTATGATTATTAACCAGAAAATAGTAGAAGAATTTGGCGTATCTGATCCTGTAAGATTAGGGGCGCAGGTAATTAGTGGGGTAGGTTTTTTAGGAGCAGGAACGATTATGGTAACAGGTGGAGAAAAGGTAAAAGGATTGACAACAGCAGCTGGACTATGGGTAGTAGCTTGTATGGGATTAGCGATAGGTGCAGGATTTTATCAGGTTGCTATAGCGGCTTTTATATGTATCTTTGCAACACTTAAGTTACTTCATCTTATAGGGAATAAGATGAGCAAAATAGGGAAGATAAGTAGTTTATATCTAGAAATTAGTAATACATGTGTTATGAAAGAAATTATTGATTACCTGCAAACAAATAATATACGTATACTTAATATAGAAGTGAATGATTCGCTTATTAAAAAAGAGGGACATATAGGGGTTATTATAAAGGTAAAGTTCAATGAGAAGTATAAATATACTCATTTAGAAGACTTACTAAAAAAATATAAATATGTAGAGTATGTATTTGAGTGGGAATAGGGAGATTTTAATAAAATTAAAAGGGGGAAGCATATCATTTTTGATAAGGTTCCCTCTTTAAGTATAGTTTGATTTTAGTAACTATATTTAGGGATACCATAATGAGCTAGGTTGTTGTTCTTATAACGATGATCTAAGCTAATATCGTTGCCAAACCAACTTGGAGGCATAAAGTGATTAGCCAAGTCCAAAGATGAAAACTCTACCTCTACGGTAGAAAGTCCTTTAAGGTGTCCCTCATAGACATCCAATTCAGCCGTTAAATCTTGTTCTAATGGAATAAAATAACGTGTTTTTTCAATAGGCGAAGCTTCAACTTTTGTCCAAAGAGAGTCAAATTGCTCCTTAGTGATAGGCATTTCAAATTCTTCTCTCATAATATGCCCTTGTGATTTAACGGTTAAGAAATACGAAATACCCATTTGTCTTATGCGAATGACGGGATTGGTTGAGATGTAAGCCTGAATGATTTTTTCTGAGCGACAATCTTCAAGAGATGGAAGATGAGCTACTAAAAATTTGCGTTCGATTTCCATTGAAGGAACCTCCTTAAATAGTTTTACCTTAATCATATCATAGGCAAAGAAATTGAGGTAGTGGTGAGAGAAAATGTCAAGAAAGGGCAAAAAAGTGCTCATAACAAATAAATCTTTTTGATAAAATACAAGGTATGATATAATAAACCTATATTAAGTGAAATAATATTTAGAAAGGAGAAATAATAGATGAAAGTGGCAGTATATTTTGCTACAGGCTATGAAGAAATAGAAGCTTTAGCAGTTGTAGATGTACTAAGACGTGGCAATATTGAAGTTAGCATGGTAGGTGTTAATAGCAAAACAGTTGTTAGTGCAAGAGGCATAAGTATTAATATGGATACAACACTAGATGAGCTCAATCATGATGAAATAGATATGATGGTTTTACCAGGAGGTGTACCAGGCGTTATTAATCTTGAATCAAGCGAAAAGTTAATGAGTGAATTAAAATCTTTTAAAGAAAAAGGTAAATGGCTAGCAGCTATTTGTGCAGCGCCAAGTATTTTAGGAAATCAAGGTTTATTAGTAGGAGAAAAAGCAACTTGTTATCCAAACTATGAGTCAAAGCTTATCGGGTGTGAACATGTAGATGAAAGAGTTGTAGTAAGTGGCAAAATTGTAACAGGTAAAGGAGCTGGAACTGCTATTGATTTTGCACTTAAAATCTTAGAAGTGTTAGAAAGTAAAGAAGTGGCGGATAAGGTTAGAAAATCTATGATTGCATAGAGAGATTTATTAGGAATAAATAGATAGTTAAGAATAAGCAAAAAAACAGTAAGGAAAAGTTCCTTACTGTAATTTTTGCTTATTCAAGCTAACTTACTTTGAATAAAATGAGGAATAACTTTACGATCTAGTAAATAGTAAAGAAACTATGCCGAAAATACAGTAAGGTGAATACGTTTAAATACTTCTATAAGTTCCATATCCGTGACAAGGTCTAGACTTAGTTCAGTAAATGCACTTTTTACCTTATGTATATTTAGCTTATAAATCTCAGCAATCATTTCTGGTGAGTAAGCGCTTATTTTAGAATATTTCCATTGTCTGGATACTAACTTACAAATGTCACTTGAAGCATTAAGAATGATAGTAAAGAAATTATCAAAATTAACTGTAGTGATTTGTAACGTTTCCATAATGCTCAAAAGTTCAGAAGGTTCTATTTCTAAAATAGTAGCGACTTCATATACATGAAAAGGAGATGTGTTTTCTTTTAAGAAAATATCGATTTTTTCAAGCTTATAACGAATAGACTTTGTATAAATTTCATCAAAGCTTACAAGTCGTACACCGCTTGTTATATGCTTATCCATTTTTATGAGTCCTTCCTAATTAAAGTGTTTCGTTGAGTCAGTTTTTATTATAAATCAATTTTGATTACAAATACTATATGTAATACTTGGAATAAGAAGTGTAGGTGTAAGGGGATCATAAAAATAAAAAATAAAAGGGGAAATAGGATATAAGAACATGGAGAATATGCAAAATATATAGGCATATCAATAAAAAATTGATAGGTGTTCTATAGATTTTTAGAAGTGTTTATGATATAATACGAAATATTAATTTATAATGCTATATTTATGCTTTGTAGTATAACACAAAGGGAGACCTTAAGGAGGATAAATTTTTATGAATACACAAGTTGAAGTAATGGAAAATAGTCAAGTAAAACTTACAGTAGAGGTAGAAGGCGCACAAGTAGCTAAAGCAGTTGACGCTGCATATGAATCAATGAAAAAAGATTTCAATATTCAAGGCTTCCGTAAAGGTAGAGTGCCTCGTGCAATGATTGAAAAAATGTATGGTGTAGAAGTATTCTACAATAAAGCAGCAGATATTTTAATTGATCAAACATTATTTGAAGCGATTGAAGAAAATAAAATTGCTATCTCTGCTCGTATTCGTCCTAACGATTTAGAAGTGACAGAAATGAACAAAGATGGTATGAAATATACAGCAATCATTACAGTAAAACCAGAAGTAACACTTGGTGAATACAAAAACTTAAAAGTAGAATCTGAAAAAGTTGAAGTAACAGAAGAAGAAGTAAATGAAGCTGTACAAAAAGAAGCAGCTAAAAATGCTCGTGAAATTACTGTAGAAGATAGAGCAGTTATGCCACAAGATAAAGTAACTATCGACTTTGAAGGATTTGTTGATGGAGAAGCTTTTGAAGGTGGTAAAGGTGTAGATTATGATTTAGTAATCGGTTCAAAATCTTTCATCGACAATTTTGAAGATCAATTAATTGGTAAAAACATTGGTGAAGAAGTAGAAGTAAATGTAACATTCCCAGCAGAATATCATGTAAAAGAGCTTGCTAGCAAACCAGCATTATTCAAAGTTGTAATTAAAGGTATTAAAGTAAGTGAACTTCCAGAAGTTAATGATGATTTTGCTGCAGATGTTTCAGAATTTGAAACTTTAGCTGAATATAAAGAAGATATTAAGGCAAAACTTCTTAAAGACAAAGAAGTAAACAACAAAAATATCGTAGAACAACAAGCTATTGAAAACGCAGTGGCAAATGCTACAATTAACGTTCCAGAAGCAATGGTTGAAGAGCAAGTAGAAAGAAACATCAAAAACTTTGAAAACCGTATGAGAGCACAAGGATTAGAACTTGCTCAATACTTACAATTCACAGGTCAAGATATGGAAGCTTTCAAAGCTAACTTCAAAGAGGATGCTGAACACCAAATCAAATCTCGTTTAGTACTTGAAAAAATTGCAGAAGTAGAAAATATTACAGTTTCTGATGAAGAAGTTGAAGAAGAATTAAAACAAATTGCTGAAATGTATCGCATGCCATTTGAAGAACTTAAAAAATCATTTGCAACTTATGAAAGAGAATCATTAGCAGCAGATATTAAAGTTCAAAAAGCAGCTAAAGTAATTACAGAATCAGCAGAAGTAGTAGAAAAATAATTTTGCTATAGCATGCAAAGATATGAACAAAGGGAGGTTATGCTAATGTCACAAATGTATTTAGTCCCAACAGTTATCGAACAAACTAATAAAGGCGAAAGAGCTTATGATATCTATTCACGTTTATTAAATGATCGTATTATTATACTTGGTGATGAAGTCAATTCTGCAACAGCTAACGTTATTGTTGCTCAGCTTTTATTCCTAGAAGCAGAAGATCCTGACAAAGATATTATGTTCTATATCAATAGCCCAGGTGGTTCTATTACTGACGGTATGGCTATCTATGATACGATGCAATATATTAAATGTGATGTATCAACCATCTGTATGGGTATGGCAGCAAGTATGGGAGCATTTTTACTTGCTGGTGGGACAAAAGGCAAACGCTATGCCTTGCCTAATGCTGAAGTCATGATTCATCAACCATTAGGTGGAGCTAAGGGTCAAGCTACAGATATTCAGATTGCAGCGGAACATATCATTAGAACCAAAGAACGTATGAACCGTATGATGGCTGAATTTACTGGTCAAGACATTGAAACAATTAAAAGAGACACTGAAAGAGATAATTGGTTAACAGCAGAGCAAGCTAAAGAATACGGTCTCATTGATAAAGTTATTACTAGAAAATAAGAAAAGGAGGTGCAGAATGCCAACAAAATTTGATGATACAAAACAATTAAGATGTTCATTTTGTGGTAAAACTCAAGATCAAGTTAAAAGATTAATTGCAGGACCCAATGTGTATATTTGTGATGAATGTATTGAGTTATGTTCTGAAATTATCGAGGAAGAGCTTGAAGGTGCTTATGAGAATGATGAAATGGTTGATATGCCAAAACCAAAAGAAATTAAAGCACATTTAGATGAATATGTTATTGGTCAAGATGATGCTAAGAAAGCACTTGCAGTAGCTGTTTATAATCACTATAAACGTATTTATAAACAAAAGAAAAATGATGATATAGAGATTCAAAAAAGTAATATTTTACTTTTAGGACCTACAGGAACAGGTAAGACACTTTTAGCTCAGACTTTAGCTAAGATGCTAAATGTACCTTTTGCTGTTGCAGATGCTACTTCTCTTACAGAGGCAGGGTATGTGGGTGAAGATGTTGAAAATATCTTACTTAAACTGATCCAAGCAGCTAACTATGATGTTGAAAAAGCTCAGATCGGAATCATCTACATTGATGAAATTGATAAGATTTCTAGAAAATCAGAAAATCCATCTATAACAAGAGATGTAAGTGGAGAAGGGGTACAACAAGCGCTTCTTAAAATAATTGAAGGAACGGTAGCTTCTGTACCACCTCAAGGTGGAAGAAAACATCCACATCAAGAGTTTATTCAAATTGATACTACAAATATTTTATTTATTTGTGGTGGTGCGTTTGATGGACTTGATAAGATTATTGAAAAAAGAGTTGGTCACAAAGGGATTGGTTTTGGTGCCAACGTTGTGAGCAAGAAAGAAAAAAGTGTGGGTGAACTTTATAAACAAGTTGAACCACAAGATCTTGTTAAATTTGGTTTAATTCCTGAGTTTGTTGGACGTATTCCATCAATAGTGGCACTTAATAACTTGGATAAAGATGCACTTATTAAAATTCTAACAGAGCCTAAAAATGCGCTTGTAAAACAGTATGAGCACTTATTTGAATTAGATGGTTCTAAGTTAGAATTTGATAAGGAAGCACTTACAGCTATTGCTGACCTGGCTATTGAAAGAGAAACAGGAGCAAGGGGATTACGTGCTATCTTTGAAACAATGATGAGAGATATCATGTATGATGCACCATCAATGGGAGACTCACTTGAGAAAATTATTATTCATGAAAATGTAATTAAATCAGGTGAACAGCCAACATTAATTTATAATGATAAAGTGAAGCCAAAATCAAAATCTAAAAAATCTTCACATGAATCAGCATAACAATTAAAAACGTTCTAAAAGCGCTTAAAAGCTTTTAGGGCGTTTTTTAGTGTCATGACTTTTCCTTAATAAGATGGTTGAAATGCTAAAAAATGAATGATAATCGTATCCTTTGAAATAGAAATGGCAATACTTGAAAAGTAGAAAATGAGATGTAGGAGGATATGATATGTTACAAGGAATATTAATTGGGGTACAACTCTTTTTTTCTTGTGTGATAGGTATTTATTTTTTAGCACAGCTTAAAGGTCAGACAGGCTCTAAGTCTAATATGTATAAGGACTCCACAAGAAGAGGTGAAGAGATAATGGAATTACGTAAGATTGCCCTTACAAAACCATTATCAGAAAAGGTAAGACCCATGTGCGAGGAAGATATCATTGGGCAAGAAGATGGTATGAAGGCTTTAAAAATTGCTTTATGTGGTCCTAATCCACAACATATTCTAATTTATGGATCACCAGGTGTGGGGAAAACAGCAGCAGCAAGAATTGCTCTAGAAATAGCTAAGAATTCAGCGGGAACGCCATTTAAGAGGAATGCTAAATTCGTAGAGATTGATGCGACAACCTTACGTTTTGATGAAAGAAGTATTGCAGATCCACTTATTGGTTCTGTACATGATCCTATTTATCAAGGAGCAGGTGCTTATGGTCAAGCAGGAGTACCACAACCTAAGCCAGGAGCAGTAACCAAAGCCCATGGTGGCGTATTATTTATTGATGAAATAGGAGAACTTCATAATGTACAGATGAATAAGCTTTTGAAGGTACTAGAAGATAGAAAAGTGTATCTAGAGAGTTCTTATTATTCAAGATATGATGAGAACATTCCTAAAGATATACATGATGTTTTTAGAAATGGATTACCCGCAGATTTTAGGCTGATTGGTGCAACTACAAGAAGTCCAGAAGAGATTCCACCTGCACTAAGATCTCGCTGTATTGAGATTTTCTTTAGTGATTTAAAGCAAAAGGATATTATGCAGATTGTAGAGCGTGTTACGACAAGAGAAAAGATGAGTATGGAAGAAAGTGCAAAAGAACTGATAGGAAGCTATGCTGCAAATGGAAGAGATGCAGTTAACATGCTACAAACGGCTTATAGCTTAGTACAACTTGAAGGAAGATGGGATATTAAAGCAAAGGATATTGAATGGATTATCCAAACAGGAAGATATTTTCCAAGAGCAAGTCGTAAAGTAGCCTTACAAGATGCAGTAGGTCATATCAATGGATTAGGCATCCTTGGAAATGGTCAAGGAATGGTACTTGCTATTGAAGCAGTAGCAAAAGAAGTAGGTAAAGAGCATGCTCAGATTAAAGTAACAGGAATCGTTGAAGAAGAAGAAATACATGGTAAGAGAAGTAGTACAAAAAGAAAAAGTATGGCAGCAAATTCTGTAGAAAATGTACTCACCTTACTAAAAATGAGATATAATGTTAATACGGATGAATATCTTTTACACATTAATTATACTTCAGGAATTCCTATTGATGGACCTTCAGCAGGTACGGCAATGTTTACTGTATTATATTCAGCTATATTTAATAAGACAGTGCCGGGAGATATTGCGATGACAGGCGAACTATCTATTAGAGGCAAAGTATGTCCTGTAGGTGGTGTTTATGAGAAGGTATTAGCAGCAAAAGAAGCAGGTATAAAGAAGGTATTTATTCCCAAGGCTAATGAGCAAGAAATATTACAGAATATAGACATAGAAATAATACCCGTAGAAGATATAGAAGAAGTTATTACTTATCTATTTGAAGATGCAGTGATAAAAAAGGCGAATTCTATATTACATGCATAAAATAGGGCAAGGGTAGATAAGAGGGTGGATTTATGAATAAAGAGATAAGCGATATACCGGTACTCCCTTTAAGAGGAGTAACAATATTTCCTGAGATGATCATGCATTTTGATGTCGGTAGAGAAAAATCAATAAAAGCACTTAACAAAGCGATGAAACAAGATGAATTGATTTTAGCTGTAGCTCAAAAAGATGCGGATGTAGATGAACCGTCAGGAAAAGATTTATATACAGTTGGTACAGTTGTACAGATTAGACAGATGATAAAAGTTGGTGAGGGTCAATTTAAAGTTCTTGTCAAAGGAACAGCAAGAGCTAGAATTTTAGATCTTGAAGAGAGTGAGTACTTATCGGCTAAGATAGAAATGATTAAGGAAGAAGTACCCAAAGAACAAAGCAGAGAGCAAGAAGCACTTGTAAGAACGATTGCTGAGCTTTTTGAACAGTATGCTAGCCTTAACTCACGTATCACAGATGAAGTCCTCTATGGCATTTTAAACTTAAAAGACAGCATAGAGATGATGGATATGATCATTGGTCACATTGTACTAGAAGTAGATAAGAAGCAGGATATTCTTGAGTGTCTAGATCTTAATGAACGCATGTATAAAACCATTCGAGTTCTGGAGTCTGAAATTGAGGTTTTATCTATACAAAAAGAAATTATCTCAAAAGTTAAATCTAGTATTGATCAATCACAAAAAGAATATTTTTTACGTGAACAAATAAAAGTAATACAAGAACAGCTCGGTGATAAAGATGGGTTGCAAGCAGATATTGAAAGATATCAAGAAAAAATTAAAAGTTTAAATCTTCCACAAGAAGTAGAAGAAAAGCTTAATAAAGAAATACGAAAGTTAAGAAATACACCAAGTAGTTCACCAGATAATGGAAATATTAGAACATATATTGAAACAGTGCTAGATCTGCCATGGAATCATGCTACTGAGGAGAATCTAGATTTAAAGAAGGCAAATCAAATATTAGCTAAAGAGCATTATGGGCTTTTAAAAATTAAAGAGAGAATCATTGAATACTTGGCGGTTAGAAAACTTTCAAAGAAAACAATATCTCCTATTTTATGCCTAGTGGGTCCTCCTGGTGTTGGTAAAACTTCTATTGCTAAATCTATAGCACATGCTACAGGTAGAAATTATGTCCGTATATCCTTAGGGGGCGTACGTGATGAGGCAGAGATTAGAGGGCATCGTAGAACATATGTAGGCGCTATTCCAGGAAGATTTGTTTACGGACTTTCAGAAGCAAAGAGTAATAATCCTTTAATGCTTTTAGATGAAATTGATAAAATGGCAAGTGATTTTAAAGGAGATCCTGCAGCAGCTCTTTTAGAAATATTAGATAGTAATCAAAATAACTCATTTAAAGATCATTACTTAGAAATACCAGTTGATTTATCAGAAGTTTTATTTATTGCTACAGCTAATTCATTAAATGGTATTCCAAAACCACTTCTTGATAGAATGGAAATCATTGAAGTAAGCAGCTATACTGCATTAGAAAAACTAGAAATTGCTCAAAAATATTTACTGCCAAATCAATTAGAGAAACATCATTTATCAAAAACACAAATAAAACTTAGTAAGGCCAATATGCTTTATATCATTGAGCATTATACCAAAGAAGCAGGTGTGAGAGGTTTAGAAAGAACACTTGCCAAGATTTGCCGTAAGGCAGCAAGGGAGATTGTAGAAAAAGAAGTTGTAAATGTGCAAATCACACCAGCGAAGTTAAAACAATATCTTGGTGCACCATTCTTTGATTATGAAGATAGAAATAAAAATGATGAAATTGGTATTGTGAGAGGACTTGCATGGACAAGTATAGGTGGTGATACTCTATCTATAGAAGTAAATTGTATGAAAGGCAAAGGACAACTTGAACTTACTGGTAAAATGGGCGATGTTATGAGAGAATCTGCAAAGGCAGCTGTAAGTTATATTCGTTCTAAGGCAAGTGAATTAGGGATTCAAGAAGATTTTTATATGAATAAAGACATGCATATTCATATTCCAGAAGGTGCCGTACCTAAAGACGGTCCATCTGCAGGTATTACGATGGCCACTGCTATGATATCAAGTTTAACAGGAAAAGCTGTAAGAGCAGATTTAGCAATGACAGGTGAGATTACTATTAGAGGACGTGTACTACCAATTGGTGGGCTTAGAGAGAAGTTACTTGCAGCAAAACGTGCTAAAATAAAGACGGTCATTGTACCTGTTCAAAATAAAAGAAACATAGAAGAATTAGAATCTTATATTGTTGAAGGCCTTGAAATTATATATGCAACTACAATGGATGATGTCTTAAAGCATGTATTTGTAGGATAAGGATGGAAGATGATATAGAAATTTAATTGGGATTTTACGACAAGGAGAATAAAGATGAACGTAACAAAAGCAGAAATGATTATAACAGCAGGGATGGCATCACAATTCCCAGTTCACCATATGCCGGAGATAGCATTTGCAGGAAAATCAAATGTAGGGAAATCATCCCTACTGAATGCAATGCTTAACCGTAAGTCATTAGCACGTACTAGTTCTCAACCGGGAAAAACACAAACGATTAACTTTTATTCAGTTCAAGATACATTTATGTTTGTAGATTTACCAGGTTATGGATATGCCAAGGTCTCAAAGCAAGAAAGAGAGCGTTGGGGAAAACTGATAGAAGGTTACTTACAAAAACGTGACCAACTTCAAAAAATTATTTTACTTGTTGATATTAGACATGAAGTGGGCAAGAATGATAAAATGATGTACGACTGGATCAAACATTATCATAATGAAGTAATCGTTGTAGCAACTAAGGCTGACAAGATTAAACGTAGTCAGTTACAAAAACAATTAGCTGTGATCAGAAAAGGATTAGAGCTTTCAAGTGGTGATAAGCTTATTGCTTTTTCATCAGAAACAAAACAAGGAAAAGAAGAACTTTGGAAGTGTATTGAGGAAGTAGTAGTAGATACTACAAATTCAGAAGAGTAAGATGGGTGAAAATAGGTGTTCCGAATGGAGCACCTATTTTAATTGTATGCTTTAGCTTAAAAAACCACCAGCTCTGCTGGTGAGAATTAAATACTTATAGTATAAAAATAAACCTCCAATGTTAAAATGATAAAGGTTCGCCAACCACATTAATAACAAAAGGAGGTTTAGTCATGAATGACATACAAAGTTTATCACATTCTAAATGGAGATGTAAATATCATATAGTTTTTGCACCTAAATATAGAAGACAAGAAATATACGGGAAGTTAAAAGCAGACATAGGAATGATTTTAAGACAATTATGTGAGCAAAAAGGTGTAGAAATAGTGGAGGCTCAAGCATGCAAAGACCATATACATATGCTAGTATGCATACCACCAAGCATGAGTGTAGCTCAGTTTATGGGATTTTTAAAAGGAAAAAGTACACTTATGATTTTTGATAGACATGCTAATTTAAAGTATAAATATGGAAATAGGCACTTTTGGTGTAGGGGGTACTATGTAGATACAGTAGGAAGAAATCAAAAAGCAATAGAAGAGTATATCAAAAATCAATTGCAAGAAGACATTATGTCAGATCAAATATCGCTTAAAGAATATATGGACCCGTTTACGGGTAGCAAGAATACGAAGGCATAAAAAACAGCCACTTTAGTGGCTGCCTGTAAAAGTAATGCGGTTGACGGACTATTCAGTGGCATCTTAAGATGCTAGCCAGTAATATGCCCTTCTAGGGCTAGTGCAAACCACCAGTTCAACTGGTGGTATTGATTTT
>JAHLFQ010000045.1 GCA_018883705.1 Candidatus Cellulosilyticum pullistercoris | reverse complement strand
TATATGGATTACCTAGAAGCAACTGGACAAGTCAAAGCATACCTTGCATCAGGGCAAGTAGGGAGACCAGAATATAAATATCGAGCTAATGGTTTACAATAAAAAAATGAACTATACTAGACATAAATATGTAGTTCTTTAGGGTTATTAGTTTTCTCATAAGATATTATTTACAAAAAAATTTAATTATAGTATAATTTTATGGATATACATGAAAAAAGACGAAAAAGAAATATGTAAACTTATCGACAAAAAATGTATATCATCATGATATAGGTGTATAAGAAATGGGTAAGGGAAAGGATGGCTGGAATGAGTAAACATTTATCTTCAGAAGTTAGAGTTCCTATTGAAGCCGATAATCCTTCTATTATGAGGATTGAGGAAAAGTGTATCAAATGTGGAATGTGTAAGAATATATGTAAAGATTATATCCAGGTATTAGGAACTTATGATTTAGCGAATACATCAGATAGAGCAATATGTATTCACTGTGGACAGTGTGCCAATGTTTGCCCAGTAGAGTCTATTACTGAGAAAAAAGAATATACTAAGGTAAGAGAAGCAATCAGTGATCCAGATAAAATTGTAATTTTTAGTACGTCACCTTCAGTTCGTGTGGCATTAGGTGAAGAATTTGGATTAGAGGATGGAAGTTTTGTACAAGGCAAAATGGTTGCTTTACTAAGAAAATTAGGCGCAGATTATGTGTTAGATACAAATTTCAGTGCCGATCTTACGATTATGGAAGAAGCTAGTGAACTCATTGAGCGCATAACAACTGGAAATAAACCATTACCACAATTTACAAGTTGTTGTCCAGCATGGGTAGAATTTGCTGAATTGTATTATCCTGAAATTTTGCCACATCTTTCTACAGCTAAAAGTCCTATTGGTATGCAAGGACCAACTATAAAAACTTATTTTTGCAAGAAGATGAATATTGATCCAAAGCGTGTTATCAATGTTGCAGTGACACCATGTACAGCCAAAAAGTTTGAGATTCGTAGAGAAGAAATGAACGCAGCTGGCAGATATCATGGCATTGAAGAGATGCGAGATATGGATTATGTCATCACAACAAGAGAGCTTGCTGAATGGGCAAAAGAAGAGAAAGTTGAGTTTAATAAGTTAGAAGACTCTCAATATGATCACTTAATGGGAGAAGCAAGTGGTGCGGGTGTCATCTTTGGTAATACAGGTGGCGTTATGGAGGCCGCACTTCGTACAGCTTATGAATTCATCACAAAAGAAAAAGCGCCACAAACTTTATATGAATTAAAACCAGTTCGTGGTATGCAAGAGATGAGAGAAGCAACATTAACAATTGGTGACTATACACTTAATCTTGCTGTTATTTACGGAACAGGTAATGTACGTAAATTATTAGAACAGTTAAAAACAACTCAAAAGCAATATCATTTTATTGAAGTCATGACATGCCCAGGTGGATGCATTGGTGGTGGGGGTCAACCTAAAGATAAACAATATAAAGGTGACCAGCTCAGACAGAAAAGAATAGATGGTCTTTATAGCAGAGACCGCCAAATGCAAAAAAGAGCAAGTCATGAAAATGAAGAAATTAAAAGGTTGTATGAAGAGTTCTATCATGAGCCATTAAGTGAGTTTGCTGAACAAATGCTTCATACATATTATACTAATCGTAGTGATGATTTAGGTAAAACCTTTAATCATAAATTTGAAAATAAAAAGGAGGACATCACAATGTCAAAATTTAAATGTACTGTATGCGGTTATATTCATGAAGGAGATAATGCACCAGCTGAGTGCCCAATTTGTCATGTAGGTGCAGATAAATTTGAAAAAGTAGAAGAAGCAAAAACTAATCCTTATAGTGGAACAAAAACAGAACAAAACTTATTAGCTGCTTTTGCAGGAGAAAGCCAAGCAAGAAATAAATATACATATTTTGCAAGCGTTGCAAAAAAAGAAGGTTTCGAACAAATCGCAGCACTCTTTACACATACAGCAGATAATGAAAAAGAACATGCAAAAATGTGGTTTAAAGAATTAAATGGAATTGGAAACACAGCTGAAAACCTTAAAGAAGCAGCAGATGGAGAAAATTACGAATGGACAGATATGTATGATACATTCGCAAAAGAAGCTGAAGAAGAAGGCTTTACAGAATTAGCTCGTAAATTTAGAGCAGTTGCTGAGATTGAAAGATCACACGAAGAAAGATATCGTGCACTTTTAAACAATGTAGAAATGAAACAAGTATTTGAAAAAGGTGAAATGACAATGTGGGAATGCCGTAACTGTGGACACCTTGTAATGGGTAAAAAAGCACCAGAAGTTTGTCCAGTATGTGCACATCCACAAAGCTACTTTGAAGTAAGAGCTAAAAATTACTAAGAAGTATTTTAAATAATAGCTATAGCGAAAAGAAAAAACTAGCGAGAAATCGCTAGTTTTTTTATTGCTCAAATATTTGGCCTCCAGCTTAACTTTATAACGTGTTTAAGACTTGTAGAATAAAATTGTAAAAAGTATAGAAGCCTATCTGAAAAAATGTTATAATTTCAAAGTTATTTTATTTATTTTAGCAATTATGATATCAATGGTTTTAATTTAAGAATAAAAGAAATACCTTCAAATTTATTGCATGATTCAAGAATAGGTAATACTGGAGGCATGAAATGAAATCTAATAAATGGAGCAAACTAAGAACTACCATTTTAATATTTTTAATAAGTTTAATAGCTATTATCATCCATGTAGAAACGGTAAAGGCTGCAGAACGTAACATAATTAGAGTAGGTTATGTAAGTGATGAAGGATTTATAGAAAAAAAGGGTGATTATTATACAGGATACTTATATGATTATTTAAGAGAGATTAGTATCTACACCAATTGGGAATATGAATTTGTGGAGATGGATATAAGTGAAGCATTAAATGCCTTAAAGAATGGTGAGATTGACCTAATGGGTGGCATGTTTAAAAGTGATGCTATTGAGAAGATATTTGATTTTCCTAAATATGATATGGGATATACATATAGTACTTTAATTGTATCTGATGATTATAAAGCATGTGATGAATCTGCTTATGTCATATTAGATGGGATGAATGTAGGCTATCTTGAAACAGCTAAGGGAACACTAGATAACTTCCTTAAGTTCTGTGAGAATAATGGCATTCAAGATGTAGTGCTCACACCTTTGGATTCCAAAGTGGGAGAGAGTGGATTAAAAGAAGCGTTAAAAGCTAAAGAAGTAGATGCAGTAATTGGTGGAGATTTGACAACCAATGGGATTGATGGAAAAGCAGTTGCTAAATTTGGGGCCGTTCCCTATTATTTTGCAACAACCAAAGGAAATATAGAAATCGTTGAGAAACTTAATGAGGCACTTATTAAGATTGATGAGCAAGATGGTTCATTTAAAAGGAAGCTTTATGATCAATATTTTCGAGGTGATTATAAGAAGTTTTTGATTTTATCCAAAAAAGAAGAAGCTTATATCAAAGAAATGCAGCCTCTAAAAGTTGCTTATCTTACAAACTCCATACCCTTTCAATATTATAATAAAAAGACACAAAAGCCAGATGGAATTTTTGTTGAGTATATGAATTTAATAGCTCAAAAGACCAATATTCCTATTGATTTTATCGGGATTTCTAGTTATAAAGAAGGATATGAATTGTTAAGAAGTCATAAAGTAGATATCATGCTAGGTGTTTTGGATGATTATTTAATTGCAGATCAATATCAATTTTGTTTAACAAGAAGCCTTTTAAGATTAGATATACAGGAAATCATCAATAAAAACATGTCATTACAGCAAGATAAAAATATGATTGCCTTAAAAAAGGGAGCCAATCCAAGTGGAAGGGACAATAATGATCAAATTAAGTACTATGATACACTAGAAGAATGCATACAAGCAGTTAATAAGGGAGAAGCAAGTAAGACCTATGTGGATAGCTATACGATAGGGTATTATACATTACAAGATATTTATAGAAATATAGCAATTCAGCCGAGTGAATATCAGATAGGTGTATCACTAGGATTAGCTCAGGACTTAGATGAAACTTTAATGCATATTCTAACTCAGTCTCTAGCCTCTTTTACTGGAGAAGACAATACAACTATCGTTAGTAAAGAAATAATTAAAATGTCCAATGATGTTAGTTTAAAGCAATTTATTCAAAGTCACTTGGAAGTGGTTATATTAATTATAGTCATTGTTCTTACAGTCATTGCTATACTTATTAAAGCAAGATTTGATAAGTTAAAAGAAGTAAAAAGGATCTTACTTGAAAAAACTCAACTAGATGGCCTAACAGGTATTTATAATCGTGAAACTTGTGAGAGATTGGTGGAAGACTATTTAAAGAAGAAAGATCCATCCCTGTATGCTGCTTTAATTATTATTGACATAGACCATTTTAAACAAGTTAATGATCGATTTGGACATACAATGGGTGATCATTTATTAGTGGAATTTAGCTCCATATTAAATCAGTTCTTTTCACATAAAGATATTGTTTCTCGTTTAGGAGGCGATGAATTTACTGTTTTTATGACGGATATTGATAAACAAGATATTGGAATGATTAGTGATAAATTGGAGCAGCTATGTGGGTTAATCAATAGAGAAGTAGCGTATAATGGAGAGACTCAAAAAATATCTTTAAGTGTAGGTGCCGTGATCACTGAGGAAGATATAGAGTTTGAGAAATTATATATGATGGCTGACGAAATGCTTTATGAAGTGAAGCGTAATGGAAGAAATGGATTTAAAATAAAAGATATTAGCAAAAGTAAACGATAAACTAGTAGGGAGAGTATGATGAATTTATCATACTCTTTTTTATATTGGAGTTGCTATTTTGATAAAAGCGTATGAGATAAAAACCTCCAAAAGTAGTTTGAGGCAGGTGAGTGTTTAGCATTTTTTAAACGGACAAAAGCAAGTTCACTTTTTAAGGTAACATTTAGTGGAACAATGACAATTCCAGGATGACTAAAGGATTTAACAGCATTTTTCATCATAATTGAGATGCCTATTCCTTTAGAAACAAAATCTAAAATGGTATAAATATGTGTACCAGTATATCCAATATGTGGTTCGAAATGCTCCTTTTCACATAAAGTATTAAACAAATTAAAGAGTTGTGTGTTTTTATCAAGTTGTAGAAAGACTTCATCTTTAAGTTGAGCAAGTTGAAGCATTTCTTTTTTAGCCAGAGGGTGATTGGCTGGAAGAATAGCTGCGAAATAATCTTCTTCAATGGTCATTTTTTCGTATTTATGTGTGTTTAAATCAAATAAACGCATATAAGCAAGATCACATAACCCTTGATTTAACTCATTAAGAATATTAATACTTTCAGTTTCCCTAATATCTAGTGCAATATGAGGATATTTATGATGAAATTCCATAATTAACCCGGGAATATTATAGTTGACCATCACAGGAATTGCAGCAATTTTTAAGAGTTGTTGCTCTAAATGATCTTTATTAAAGGGGAGAAGTGCATTTTGTAACTCTGAGTAATCAGAAAGGATTCTTTCAGCATAAGGGATTAATGTTTTTCCGCCTTCTGTTAATTGGATGGCACGATTTTTACGAGAAAATAGCAAAGTATTAAGCTCTTTTTCCAGAGCAATAATTTGTTTTGAAATATTACTTTGCGTAGTAAAAAAGTGCTCTGCTGTTTCAGTATAGTTAAATGTCTTAGTTAAATCTAAAAAATATTTAAGTCGATCAATGTGCATAGTTTCCTCCGAGTATTCCAATATGGAATAGTATAACATAAAAGTAGAATTGATTTCACAAAATAGCGACTATAAAATAATGGATGAGATTGGAGGGAAACAATGAAGGATAGAATAATTGTAGGTGTTAGTGGGGCATCTGGCGTCATCATGGCAATAGAACTTTTAAAGCAATTACAAAAGCATAGCTCGATAGAAACGCATCTGGTTTATTCAAAAGCGGCACAAATGACATTAGGACTTGAAACGCATTATAAAATAGAAGAAATGTGCTCCTTAGCCGATGTTGTTTACGATAATCATAACATTGGTGCAAGTATTGCTAGTGGAAGTTTTAAGACAAAAGGAATGATTGTTCTCCCATGTAGTATGAAAACAGTAGCAGGCATAGCTTGTGGTTATAGTGATAGTCTTTTATTACGTGCAGCAGATGTTATCTTAAAAGAACGTAGAAAATTGATATTAGGAGTACGTGAATGCCCCTTTTCTACGATTCACTTAGAGAATATGCACAAGTTAAGTAGTATGGGGGCTATTATTATGCCTTTAATGTTAAGTTTTTATAATCAGCCTGATAGTTTAGATGCTTGTATAAAACATATGATTGGTAAAATACTAGATCAATTTGAGATTGAAGGTGAAAAATTTATAAGGTGGGAAGGCGTCTAAATGAAGAATTACATGATAAAAAGGCAAGCGTATGGTTATGAAATTCAAGCCTGTATCACTAAAATGCCTAAAGATATCCATATCTTGCTAACAGGTGGCAATCTCCCTCATATAGGGGCAGTTAGTATCTTTGAAGAAGGTAGAGAAAAGGTTTTTGTGCAACTACCAGAACACAAAGATGGCGTAGTTAGTCAAAGATGGGCTAAAGAATTATCCAAGTTACTTAATAGGCAAGTGACTGTAAACTGTGGCATTCATTATGATGACCTTACTAAAGATCAGATAGAAGAGCTAGTCAAACTCACAGAAGAAATGTTAAAAGAGGCAATAAAAATTTTACAATAAAAAAGTTTATGATAAAAATATCAAAAGAAAGAAGAGGATAAAATGGAAAATAAAAAAGTTTATGACTTACGTTCAGCTTTAGAACTTTTAAAATCATTACCAGGGCAATATGTGGAAACAGATGTAGAAGTGGATCCAATGGGAGAACTATCTGGTGTGTATCGTCATGTTGGAGCAGGTGGAACAGTTATGCGACCAACACAAGAAGGACCAGCTATGATGTTTAATAATGTAAAAGGACATGAAGGGGCAAGAGTTGTAACAGGGGTACTCGCAAGCCGCACTAGAGTTGGTCATCTCTTAGAATGTGATCCTAAAAAA
>JAHLFQ010000247.1 GCA_018883705.1 Candidatus Cellulosilyticum pullistercoris | reverse complement strand
ACCCGTTACTATCGTCGGCAGCGTCAGATGTGTATAAGAGACAGGTTATATATGAGGGGGACCTAACTTGCTAAATTATATAGATTGTTCAAAGGAAAAGTTATTAGAAGAAAAAGCATTACTTGAAAAGACTTATGAAGGTTATGTGAGTCAACATTTAAAATTAGATATGTCAAGAGGAAAACCAGCAGGTACTCAATTAGATCTTAATAATGATATTTTAAAATCATTAGATACGTATATAACTAAAGAGGGCTTAGATGCCCGCAATTATGGCGTATTAGATGGTATTCCAGAAGCTAAAAAGTTATTTTCTGACTTATTAGGAATTAGAGAGGAACAAATCATCATTGGTGGCAATTCAAGCTTAAATCTTATGTATGATACGTTCGTACGTTTATTTTTATTTGGTACAAGAGGCAATACGCCATGGTGCAAATTAGATAAAGTGAAATTCTTATGCCCAAGTCCAGGGTATGATAGACACTTTGCAATTTGTGAAGATTTAGGAATAGAAATGATTACAGTACCTATGCATGAAGAAGGCCCTGATATGGATTATGTTGAAAGCTTGGTAAAAGAAGATGATTCTATTAAAGGGATTTGGTGTGTCCCACTATATTCTAACCCACAGGGTGTATGTTATAGTGATGAAACAGTAGAGCGTCTTGCTAAGATGGAAACAGCAGCAAAAGACTTTAGAATTTTTTGGGATAATGCATATGGTGTCCATCATATATATGAAGAAAAGCAATTAAAGGATATTTTTGAAGTAGCAAAAGTCTTTAATCACGAAGATAGGGTGTATTATTTCTTTTCAACTTCAAAGATTACTTTCCCAGGTGCAGGTGTTGCACTTATGGCAGCAAGCGATGCCAATATTGCTGAGATAAAAAAACATATGGGAGTTCAAACTATAGGTCATGATAAACTGAATCAGCTTCGTACTGTACACTATTTTAAAGATGCAGATGGTATAAGACGACATATGAAAAAGTTAGGAGATGAATTAAGACCTAAATTTGACATCGTTTTAACCACATTAGAGAAAGAACTTGCAGGGACAGGACTTCTATCTTGGACAAAACCAAATGGAGGTTATTTTGTGGCAGTAGATACTTTAGAAGGATGTGCAAAAGAAACTGTAGCCCTTGCAAAAAAAGCAGGTGTTACCTTAACAGGAGCAGGAGCGACTTTCCCTTATGGTAATGATCCTAAAGATCAAAATATCAGATTAGCACCAAGTTATCCAACACTAGAAGAACTAAAAGTAGCCATTGAACTTTTCTGTGTATGTGTTAAGTTAGCAGGTGTGAATAAATTATTAGCAGAATAATGAATAGAATGATAAAGATATGAAAAGGATGCCTAATAGATAAGGCATCCTTTTTGTTTACTGTAAAAGTTATCAATAATTTAAACAAGGGAGATTTGTTTATGTTATAATAGGGCTATAATGAAGAAAGGAGCTAAATAGAAGTGTCAACAGAATTTACACATTTACATGTCCATACAGAATATAGTCTGCTAGATGGCTCTGCTAAAATTAGTCATTTGCTAGATAGAGCTAAAGAATTAGGTATGACTAGTCTTGCCATCACAGACCATGGTGCGATGTATGGCGTAATTGATTTTTACAAAGCAGCCAAAGAAAAAGATATTAAACCTATTATTGGTTGTGAGGTCTATTTAGCTGCTCGTACGCGTTTAGATAAGGAACCTATGGATGCAAGAAGTTATCATCTTGTTTTATTAGCTGAAAATAATGAAGGCTATCAAAACCTCATTAAACTTGTATCCCTTGCCTATATAGAAGGATTTTATAGAAGACCTCGTATTGATATAGAACTTCTTAAAAAATATCATAAGGGGATTATTGCGCTAGGGGCTTGTTTAGCAGGTCCTGTCAGTAGACGACTATTAAATAACGACTATGAAGCAGCTAAAGCAGCAGCAATAGAACTAGAAGAGATTATGGGAAAAGGTAATTTCTTCTTAGAAATACAAGATCATGGTTTAAGTGATCAACAAAAAGTGAATCAAATGACGATAAGACTTGCAGAAGAACTTCAAATCCCACTTGTTGCAACGAATGACGTTCATTATATTAAAGATGAAGATGCAGAATCTCATGAGGTCTTACTATGTATCCAAACGGGTAAAACCATGGATGACCCAGATCGTATGATTTATGAGGGGGGACAGTTCTTCTTAAAAAGTGGCGATGAAATGGCCAAGCTTTTTCCTTATGCAACAGAAGCACTTGCTAATACGAATCGTATTGCTGAGCGTTGTAATGTAGAATTTGAATTTCATAAGTTAAAATTACCACGTTTTGATGTGCCAGATGGTAAAACAGCAGAAGAATATTTACGAGAAAGATGTTATGAAGGTTTAAAAAAGCGATATCATACGATTACACCAGAGTTAAAAGAACGTCTTGAATATGAAGTAGGCATTATTATTCAAATGGGATTTGTAGACTATTTCCTTATTGTAGGAGATTTCATTCGTTATGCTAAAGATAAAGGCATACCGGTAGGGCCAGGTAGAGGAAGTGCTGCAGGAAGTATTGTTGCCTATACACTAGAGATTACAGATATTGATCCAATCAAATACCAGTTACTTTTTGAAAGGTTCTTAAATCCAGAACGTGTTAGCATGCCCGATATTGATATTGATTTTTGCTATGAACGTCGACAAGAAGTCATTGATTATGTGATTCGTAAATATGGCGCGGACTGTGTATCACAAATTATTACTTTTGGAACGCTATCAGCGAAAGCCGTTATCAGAGATGTAGGCAGAGCCATTAATATGCCTTATGCAGAAGTGGATAAAATCGCAAAAATGATTCCAAATGAACTTAAAATGACAATTAAAAAAGCATTAGACATGAATAGTGATTTAAGAGAGCTTTATGAGACAGAGGAGAAGATCAAGTATCTTATTGATACGTCTATGAAGTTAGAGGGACTCCCACGTCACTCTTCCATGCATGCCGCAGGGGTTGTGATTGCGGACCGTCCTGTTATGGAATATGTGCCACTTAATGCAAGTGATGGACTTCTAATTACACAGTATACCATGACGACTTTAGAGGAGTTAGGGTTATTAAAAATGGACTTTTTAGGTCTTCGAACACTGACTGTTATTGATAACGCCGTCAAACTGATAGAAAAGAATCATGGTATTCGTCTGGATATGAGTCAGATTGATGATCATGATGAAAAAGTATATGCTCTGATTGCATCTGGGAATACAGAAGGGATTTTCCAGTTAGAAAGTGCAGGTATGAAAAACTTCATGAAGGAACTTGCACCTACTTGTCTTGAGGATATTATCGCGGGTGTTTCTT
>JAHLFQ010000246.1 GCA_018883705.1 Candidatus Cellulosilyticum pullistercoris | reverse complement strand
AAATCATAGCTACTGTTCCGTTTACTGGTGAAACTACCTTACCTTCTGTTGGGATAATAGCCATCCCTGGTCCCATAATTTCTTCTGCAAAAGTTAAGTCATTTACCTCACTTAATGCTACTGCTTCTCCAGTAAGGGGTGCAGAAATAGTTACCATTCCTTCTTTAACTGGTGCTTTTTTTACTTCTTCTTTCACTTCTTCTACTGTTTCATTTGCTGGATCTTTGTAAAGAATGTATGCCACGATAAATGCTACTATTATACCGATTGCTGCACCGATACATGCGTAGTAAAAGTTAGACATTGAATCTCCACCAATATAAACTGGTAGCGTTAATAACCCTGGAGAACCTGTTGCATATCTAGCTACTCCGAAGATACCATAGAAGAGACCACCAATACCACCACCGATTATAGATGCATAAAGACCTACTTTAGTTTTTAAGTTTACACCATATAATGCTGGCTCTGTAATACCACATAAAGCTGTGATACCTGAAGTACTTGCTAATTGTTTAAATTCCGAGTCTTTTGTTTTTAAAGAAATAGCCACTGCTGCTCCACCTTGAGCTACGTTAGAAACAAGCATTCCTGGCCCTACAAATGTATCATAACCTAATGTCATAATGTTATTAATTCCAATTGGAACAATACCATAATGTGTTCCTGTCATAACTAATAGTGGTGATAATGCTCCGATGATTGTTGGCACTAACCAACTTGCACGTGCTTCAATTGCATGCATAACAGCTGCAACTTTATCACTAATAATATAACCAAGTGGTCCAACAACAACTAATGTTGCGATACCTACTACCATTGCTGTAATTAATGGTTTTAAGAAGAACTTAACTGCATTTGGTGATACTTTATCAGCAAATGGTTCTACATAAGACATTAACCATACTGATAAAATAATAGGAATTACACTTGACCCATAGCTAGCTAATGGAATATTTAAACCAAATACTGCAATCCCTGTACCTGCTTCTTTAGCAGCACTAATCATACTTGTAAATGTTGGATGAAGTAATATTCCCCCCATCATCATAGCCATATATGGATTACATTTAAACTTTTTAGCTGCTGAATTAGCAAGTAAGATTGGCAAGAAGTAGAAACCTGCATCTGCCATAAAGTTTAATACTTGATAAGTTTGTGAATCATTAGTAAGTAGTTTAGTTGTAACAAGAATAGCTAATACTGCTTTAAGCATACCTGCTGCTGTAATAGCTGGTAAAACAGGTGTGAAAATACCTGAAATTGTACTAATTACTTTATCAATTATCTTACGATCATCTTTTTCTTGTCCATCTTGACTTCCGCTGTCAAGTTTTGTCATTCCCATAATTTCTTTGAAAACATGTGATACATTACTACCAATAATAACTTGGTATTGTCCGCCATTACTTACAGCACCCATAACACCTTTAGTTGCTTTGAGTTTTGCTGTGTCTGCCTTACTTTCATCCTTGAGGTTGAAACGTAATCTAGTTGCACAGTGTACTAGTGATGCAATATTATCTTCTCCACCTACTAGACGAATAATCTCTTCCGCTAAGCTTTTATAATTCATCTTATGTCCTCCTACATCCTTAATTTTTAGTCAAAAAAATACCTAAATAAGAACCAATAAAGTCTTAGCTTATTGATTTTTATTTAGGTATAGCCTACTTAAAGTAACAATCCTATATAATTTATATATTAAATTGTTTAACTACATTGTGTAATACGATTAATATGAATCGTTAAATAAATCATTTCGTCTTCTGTTAGATTGGCATTAAACTCTTGTTTAATGTAATCTCTTACTTTAACAGTACAAGCATATTCTTCTTTATACTTTGCTTTAAGTACTTCAATGAACTGGTCATCCTGATCATCGATAGTCACTCCTGTAAAAATTCTCTGAGCAAAGAATTTAAGGTGTGTAATAAAACGTTCATAGTGAATAGAATACTCATCTAATTCTAAGTTAAAGTGATACTTTATGATATTTAAAATGCGTTGAATCATTTTAGTCATATCGGTTGTTTTCTCTATTGATAAGTCATCCATTAAAGCATTTACAAAATGTAATGCAATAAAGCCAGCCTCATCTTCTGGTAAGTCTACCTTTAACCTACGTTTAATGATGTTTAGTGCTTCTTTCCCTACTAGGAATTCATGATTATAAAGCTTTTTGATTTCCCAGAGTAAAGCATTTTTCATTACAATACCTTGCTTTGCTCTCTCTAGAGCGAAGTTAATATGATCTGCTAAAGTAATATAAATATTTTGATTGAGCTTCTTTCCTAATGAAGCCTTTGCAAAACTAATAATCTCATTAGTAGCTTGAATATGTTCTAGTGGAATCTTTTCTAGTAACTGGATAAGTTGACTTGAGTTTGTTTGTTCACTCGCTTTGTAAACTTTCTCAATCAAACTTTCATCTATTTCATCTCCAGGTACTTTTTTAAAACCTAGCCCACATCCCATTACTAATACTTCATTATTCTTTTCATCCACGGACTTAATTAGGTTGTTGTTAATGACTTTCACAACTTTCATGCTTGTCACACTTACCCTTTATCTTATTTTTTATCCAAAAAAGGCTATACCGCCCCGTGAATAAAAATATGAATAACGATTATTCATTCACAAAATGGTATAGCCTGCTTTACCAGTAACAATCCAACAATCTTTATTTATATTCATATAATACATTATTTCTTTACATAGGTCAACTGCTTTTTGTTGTTTTTCACTTTTTCTTTGTGTCAGATAATGGTTTTTTGTTTATTATTACTTATATCACTATGTTTTATTCATCATTAGCATACATATTTCATATTCCATTTATCAATGCTATGATAAGTACATTTTATAAGATAGAGGTGCTTGCAATGACCATTAGACACTTAAAGATATTTATCTTAGTTGCCACCTGCGGTAAAATGCGCCAAGCTGCTGAAGCACTTTACATTTCGCAACCAGCAGTCAGCCAAGCCATTAAAGAACTTGAAGCGTACTACAACGTCAAATTATTTGAGCGCCTAACACAAAAGCTCTACCTAACTGAAGAAGGGACAAAGCTACTTCATCATGCCCGCTATGTGGTAGATTCCTTCGATAACCTTGATTTAATGATGAAAAAACAAGGAATATCTCCTAAACTTAGAATTGGCGGAAGCGTTTCTGTGGGTACTTTTCTCCTTAATGATGTGATAGACCAAATGGAACGTGCTGTGAAGGATTTAGAATTTAAAGTCGTTGTTCATAATACTTCAACCATTGAAACGCTTATTGAAAACGGTCAATTAGATGTGGCTATTGTTGAAGGTACCATAGTATGTGATGAACTTATTGAGCTTCCTATCTACAAAGATGAACTCGTTATTATAGTAGGAAAAGGCCACCCCTTATATCATAAAGAAAGGGTGACCCTTGAAGAGTTAAAAGATACGGTATGGATTGGTAGAGAGGAAGGTAGTATGAATCGCAATCAATACGAACAACTACTCGCGGACAAAAATTATATCATTAAACATAAATGGATTTGTACCAATACCGAAACCATTAAACAAACGGTTAGCCGTGGTAGGGGGCTTGCTATTCTTTCTAAAATGCTTATCCAAAAAGAAATCTCAGAAGGTATACTACGCATCTTAACTTTAGATGACTTACACGTAACACGTGATATCAAGCTTATTTATCACAAAGATAAATTTATATCCCCACTACTTCAGACCTTTATAGAAATCTGCCAACATTTATATAAAAGCATATAGTATTGTTCCAATAACACCACTTCCAAAGATAATAGCAATTGCATTTACTTTATATCTACGCAGTAAATAAAGTCCTCCTGCAAATAATCCTAGTTCAATCCATCTTATCTCTGAAAGTACAATACTACTTTCATTTACTCCAAATAAAGCAAGGCATAGGATAGATAAAGCTGCTGAAGCAATCAGTGCTACTACCGCTGGGCGAAGTGCTGAAAGCACTATCTGTACGCCGCTAAATTTCCTATATTTATAATAGAAATACGCTAATGTTAAACAAATACAGAAAGCTGGGAGGATACATCCTAATGTACAAATAATGGCACCAGGTATTCCAGCTAAACGCGTCCCTACGAAGGTTGCAGAGTTAATCGAAATAGGCCCTGGTGTCATCTCTGCAATCGTTATTAAGTCTGTAAATTCTGCTAAAGTCATTAGTTTGTGTACTTCTACGATTTGATACTGTATAAGTGGAATGGCCGCATACCCTCCCCCTACACTAAATAGTCCTACTTGTAAGAAACTCAAGAATAATTTAAAAATCATACGTCTACCTCTTTCTTTCTTAGATCAATAAATAGATCTATAATACCAATTGCAAGACAAGTTAAAATAACAAGCATAGCGCTCACGCCAAATATATAAGTCGCTATAAAGGCTATAATCATAAGTCCAATATATAGCATACGTTTTGTTTTACATACATTTTTCGCTAGATTAATAACGACATCAAAGATAACTGCTGCAACTCCAGCACGCATCACTTGAAGTGCTGTTGCAATAATGGCATTCTCTCTGAACTGCGTATAGAATACAGCAATTAAAGAAATGATAAACATAGGTGGCAATGCTGTTCCTATTACAGCCACTAGTGCACCTACAATACCACTCATACGATATCCTAGTATGACCGAAGCGTTAATAGGAATAGGGCCTGGTGAAGACTGTGCAATCGCCGTAATATCTAACATCTCTTCTTCATCTAACCACCCAAGTTCTTCTACAAACTTCTTTTTCATCAATGATACAATGACAAATCCTCCTCCAAACGTAAAGGCACTTAAGGTAAAAGTGGCCTTAAAAAGCTGCCAAAGTATCGCGTTCTTCTTTCCTTCTTTCTTCATTTTATCCCTCTTTCTACTTATTATATAAAATTAGCTCATTAAACCGTCTCTATTAATACATAAGCTTACTTTTATACTATTTAATTTTTGCTACAATTCTATTTTAGCCAAGCATCGCTCATCAGTAAAATACATATAAATTATCAAACCGATAATTAAATCTTATCAGCTATATCTTTTATTTCAAATTTTTCTATGCTAACACTCTAACTCACTAAAGGTTGTATGTATATCTTAAACAATTGTCCTTGAAAGAAATACATATCTAAATAACGATTTTGTTGCTATTTGCACAGTTTATTTTTCAAACTATTTGCAAAACACACAACTATTTTATAACTATTCATTATTTTTTATACACTTTATCAGAAAACTTTCTTATAATATTGTGTTTTTAAGATTTAATTAGTAAAATGGAATAACTAGATGATATGAAAAGGTAAAGGTGATAAACATGAATAAAAAGTTAAGAGTAGGCGTCGTTGGTGGAACGGGTATGGTAGGTCAACGTTTTGTAACTTTATTAGAAAACCACCCTTTCTTTGAATTAAAAGTAATTGCTGCAAGTAGTAGATCTGCTGGCCAAACTTATGAAAAGGCTGTTGAAGGTAGATGGAAAATGGATGGAGACATTCCTGCAGAAGCTAAAAACTTAGTCGTAATGGATGCTGCTAAAGTTGAAGAAGTTGCAGCTCAAGTTGATTTTGTCTTCTGTGCAGTAGATATGAAAAAAGATGAAATTAAAGCTTTAGAAGAAGCTTATGCTAAAGCAGAGGTACCTGTTGTTTCTAATAACTCTGCAAATAGATGGACTCCAGATGTGCCAATGGTTATACCAGAAATTAATGATAGTCACCTAGAAGTTATTGCAGCTCAAAGAAAACGTCTTGGTACAACTCGTGGTTTTATTGCAGTTAAACCTAACTGCTCTATTCAAAGCTATACACCAATGCTTTCTGCACTGGCTGAATATGAGCCAACCGTTGTAGTTGCTTCAACTTACCAAGCTATTTCTGGAGCAGGTAAAACTTTTAAAGAATGGCCAGAAATGATTGATAATGTGATTCCTTACATTGGTGGAGAAGAAGAAAAGAGTGAACAAGAACCACTTAGAGTTTGGGGTAAAGTAGTAGATGGGCAAATCGTTAAAGCTGAGGCACCAGTTATCACAGCTCAATGTGTTCGTGTACCAGTTCTTGATGGACACTTAGCTACAGTATTTGTTTCTTTCAAAAAGAAACCTACTAAAGAACAAATCTTAGAAGCTTGGAAAAACTTTAAAGGTAAACCACAAGAATTAAACCTTCCAAGTGCTCCAAAACAATTTATCCACTACTTCGAAGAAGATAATAGACCACAAACTCACTTAGACCGTGATACAGAAAAAGGTATGGCTGTATGTGCAGGTAGACTTAGAGAAGATACTGTATACGATTATAAATTCGTAGGACTTTCTCATAACACATTAAGAGGCGCTGCTGGCGGTGCTGTTCTTATTGCTGAATTATTAACTGTAGAAGGTTATATTACAAGTAAAGAAGCTTAAGTCTTACTTTAATAAATCAATCTAATACGCGAAAGCACAAAAAAAGAGATATAGATTAGGGCATATTGATGCACCTTTTATATCTCTTTTTTTATTTCTATTAAATATTTTCTCTAAGCTACCCTACATATTACTATCTTTTAGACCTTCTATAATATTTTGTTTCTTTACTTTTCCCCCTGAATAGTACATCGCACTTCCTACTAAAATAAAGACGCCAACAATAACAATCATGATACTTTTAATAGGAACAAAGAACGTAAACTTGAAACTTCTGCTTAAATTGTTATATAAAATCACCATAATCAATAGACTTATAGGAAATCCATATACTAATGCTTTAATGCCATAAAACATACTTTCAAAATTAATCATCTTATTAAAGCTCTTTGGCGTCATTCCAACGGATTGTAGCATGGCAAACTCTCTCTTCCTAAGTCCAATACTAGTAGAAATGGTATTAAAGATATTGGCTACACAAATAGCTGTAATGAGTACAATAAATCCATAAATAAAAACCTTCATTAACATAATCATTTGATCTTGTATTTGTTTTTGTCCATAAATACTATAAATATAATAGTCTGTTGTATCTACTGGATTTAACTTTTCTATTGTTTCTTCTAGCTCAAGTGGCTCATCTGTGGTTAAGAAAAGTTCATTATATCCGCCTAATAATTCTCTTTGCTCTTTAGAAAACCCATTTATATAACTGCTTTCTGATAGAACAATTTGTAACTGTGCACCATATTCCTCAATAGATACACCAAGAGGTGTTGTTGTTGTAACCCCTGCAATTGTTACAGCTGGAAGCTCTTCCTTAATACTTTCTTCTATCTTTTCATCCCATCTATAGGTATTAAGTAACATCTCTTGCCCTTGTTTGATATCAATCATTTCTTGCTGCACATACTTCTTAGCTTCCTTATCATAGAAACGTATGCTATTAATTAAAATAGCTGGTATAGTGCCTTTCCCTTTTATCCCACAAGCTTCACTATATTTTTCAAATAGCTCATCCTTCATTATGATTAATCTCGTGCTATAATCATAGCTTTCTAAACCTGTTGGTCCAAATACATTTTCCTTAATGCTATCTGGCACCCAATTAGCTGGTATATTCGCTTCTACATAAACATTCGTTACTAAATTACTTTCTTTTACACCTTCTAGATTTGTTATTTTTTCTAACGCTATATAAGCTTCTTCGCCTTGTTTGTTCGAAGTAATTTGCAAATCAAAATTAGCATTATTCATGCTCATTTCAGTTGCACTCTGTAAGTAACTTGTAAATGCAGATGTTGTTAAAAATAAAATAATACTTATCACTAATGAAAAAATCGTAATGCGATAACGCTTTTTATTTCGTTTCATATTTTTTAGAGCAAGCTCTGCTTCAAAACCAAAGATTTTTCTAGTTAGACTTGAGGTTTTAATTGTCTTTTTACTTAATTTAATATCCTGAACTTGTCTAATAGCTTCTAATGGTGTAATTCTAGAAGCACGCCTTGCTGGTAAATAAGTTGATATAAAAATGGTGAGAGCAGAAATAATAATCGTTAATATAACCGCACTTGGCTTTAAGATTATGCTTAGACCTTCTTCTATATCAAATACATTTTTAAATATCGGATTTATCAGTGAAAAAGTAACCCATATACCTAAGAAGCCTGCCATTATCCCCAGTGGAATACTGATGCCGCCAATAATAGCACCTTCAAAGAATACAGAATTTCTTTTTTGTTTTTTAGTTGCTCCTACACTCGCTAGCATCCCTAAATACTGTGCACGCTCTGATACCGAAATCCCGAACGCATTATAGATTAGAGAGATAGAACCAATCATAATAATTATCATCACGATAAACACAGTCCCATAAAGTGCCTGAACTAATCCATCATCTGCATTAACCCCATAGTAAATCAATAACTCATTGTTCACTTTAGCAGATACCTGGCTAAGCTGTGAGGTAATCTCTTCTGTTTCATGATAGATTTGTTTCCCTACTTTATGAGCGACTACCCCCACTGTTACTTTTTCATGAGAGTCAAGCATTGTTTCATCTATATACGTATATATACAATAGGCAGATGAATAGCCTGGAGTCCACGTCCATGCTCCTGCTGGTCCTTCTATTACCCCCACTATTGTATAAGTTTTTTCTTGCTCTGGCATAAATATCTCAGCTAATTTCCCATCTTCATCATAAGTTAAATACTCATCGGTTTTCTCTACTGGCATTCCTGTGTCTTCATTTATCCCATATCTTTTCCCTAATGTTAAGGAAATCGTATCTCCTATAGCATAATTAAATGCTTCATTATGCATCATTCCTTTTGAAATGACTACTTCTCCATTATTCTCTGGAAGTCTTCCTTCTAGCAGTTCAACATTTAAATGTTTATAAGCACCTTCATTTAACCCTTGAACAAATAGATAAGGTCTCGCTGATTTTATACTTTCATCCACTTTAGCATAACCTATATCTTGAAGTAAAAAAGTATCTGCTGTATTCTCATGATTTTTTATAACATTAAGGTCTTTTACCTCTACATTATTATATTTAGCATGCCAGTTCCCATAACTATCAATCTGCATTCGTTTCATAAACTCTAATACTGAAAACATAGAAGTACAAACTGCCATAACCATTGCCACGGAAATAATGGCACCTATAATCGTAACTAATGTCCGTTTTTTATTTAGTTTTAGCTGCCTTAAAGTAAGTTTATTTACAATGTTCACAGACGAATCACCTCATCCTTTGCAATTTTTCCATCTTGAATGGAAATGATACGATCTGCTTGTAAGGCAATACGTTCGTCATGAGTAATCATAATGAGCGTTTGATTATATTGCTTATTAACACCCTTTAAAAGTCCAACGATTTCTTCACTATTTTTACTATCTAAGTTACCTGTTGGCTCATCTGCTAATATAAGTGCTGGGTGATTAATAAGTGCCCTCCCAATAGATACACGTTGCTGTTGTCCTCCAGATAACTGATTAGGCAGGTGGTCTATACGGTTTTCTAATGTAAGCACTTTAAGTAATTCTTGAAGATGATTCTGATCCACCTTCTGCCCATCTAATAAAAGAGGTAATGTCATATTTTCCTCTACTGTTAGAACAGGGATTAAATTATAAAACTGATAAATCAGTCCTAATTGCCTTCTTCTAAAGATAGCTAGTTTATTTTCATCTAATCCATAAATATCTGTTCCATCTACATAAACTTTTCCACTACTAGGTCTATCTACTCCCCCTAGTAAATGTAATAATGTTGATTTTCCTGAACCTGATGCTCCAATAATAGCAACAAATTCACCTTTATTAACAGAAAAAGAAATATCATCTAATGCTTTAACTGCAGTTTCACCACTACCATATATCTTAGATAAATGTTCTACTCTTAAAATCTCCATATTGTACCTCCTCTTACTTGATATCA
Organism: Candidatus Cellulosilyticum pullistercoris; assembly: GCA_018883705.1. Classification (GTDB taxonomy): domain Bacteria; phylum Bacillota; class Clostridia; order Lachnospirales; family Cellulosilyticaceae; genus Cellulosilyticum; species Cellulosilyticum pullistercoris. The sequence goes on along the minus strand of JAHLFQ010000246.1, from coordinate 223 downwards.
TTACTATACAAGTTAGAAATAACATCTAAATAATTAAATGGTGACAGTTCTGTCACCATTTAACTCATCTTTTATCATCTTAAATAATACTCTTATAAAATCTTATTCTAAACTTCGTACCTATATCTTCTTCACTTTTTACTGTAATATCTCCATTTTGCTCTAGGATAATACTTCTCGCCATAGCAAGGCCTATCCCAACACTTTCACTACTTGCATTCTT
>JAHLFQ010000044.1 GCA_018883705.1 Candidatus Cellulosilyticum pullistercoris | reverse complement strand
TTTAATTCCCCCAAAATATTATTAAATACTTTGAGGGAATCTATTAGAATTGTTCTGCTAGTTGTTTTACTTTATTGACAGCTTCATCTAAAATTGCATCTACGTCCATTCCCATTACATCTATATTATCTGCTGTAATGCTTTGAACATCTGTTATACCATAGAAAGCAAAAATAGTTCTTATGTATCTTTCTCCCATTTCAAACTGCATTCCATTGCCTTTTGAATAATCTCCACCTCTAGAGGCAACAAATAAGGCTTTTTTTCCTGAGCATAGTCCAACTGGTCCTTCTGCTGTATATTTAAAAGTGATTCCTGCCACACTTATATAATCTATATAAGCTTTTAAAATAGCTGGAAAACTTAAGTTCCACATGGGTGCAGCAATAACATATTTATCTGCTTCTACAAATTGGTATGCATATTTTAAAATCGGATGTTTTTTACTTTCTTCTGTCTTAGGCCCAAATATCGCACCTAAATCTTCACCTTTTAAGAAATCAATGCCTTCTTTATATAAGTCTAATGTGATAATTTCATCTTGTGGATTATTTCTTCTATATTCATCAATAAAACTATCAGAAATTTGATAAGTTTTTGATTGACCTTCTGGTTTAATATTTGCTTTAATATATAATACTTTGCTCATTTTAAGTCCTCCTCTTCAGTCTTATTATATGATAGGATAAAATTTATCAATTAAAATTTTACTTATACATTGTCTAATATTGTAAAAATAAGGATTTAGAAATCCATATTTTTACTTCTTTTCTTTCTATCATACACTATATATGTTTTTATGTAAGTAGGCACTTTTTTTTCACATAGTATCTAAAATGATACTACTAAAGCTAAAATAATAGTATAATAATGAAAAAAAATGTTTACTATAAATCAGCAAAGGAGTTAAATCAAATGGCTAAAACGCCTCTATTTCATGAAGAATGTCATATGCAAACCCGTTGTGCCAAATATGAAACTTGTCCCATTACAACTTTCCATAAAATCATCTCAGGAAAGTGGAAAATTCTCATACTTTGGTATTTAAGCAATGGTGCACTTAGATTTAGTGATTTAAGAAGAAAGTTACCTGATGTGACTCAAAGGATGCTCACTAATCAGTTAAGAGCATTAGAAGAGGACCAGCTTATTTTAAGAACAGTCTACCCTGTAGTTCCTCCAAAAGTAGAATATAGTTTAACTGATATCGGAAAGCAAATGCTTCCTCTTCTCGAATCTATGTACGAGTATGGCATCATGTATTCAAATAGCATTGATAAGTCATAAACAATGCTCTCTTCTTATTATTAAAACCAATATGGTTATTGTCATTTCTCTAGGTTTAGAAATAATATATTACATCTATATAATAAAAAAGTAGGTAAGATAATTTTAAAATCATCTTACCTACTTATAACTCATTTTACTTGTTTTATTCACTTTATCTAGTAAATGATTATAGTACGCGTTTTGCCCCAATATATTTTTTACCGCTTGATGGGAAAGCATTACCAATACAAATACCTGTTCTTTCATCATTTGCATGAATAATTTGTCCACCACCAATGTAAATAGCTACATGAGAGACACTACCATTGTAACCATAGAATAGTAAGTCACCTTTTTGCAAGTTATCGCTACTTACATAATATCCATTATTAGCATATTGTGCACTTGAGCTTCTATTTAAGCTAATACCAAAGTGTTTCATAATTTGAGATGTAAAACCTGAACAGTCTACACCATTTGTTAAACTATTACCACCATATACATATGGATTACCTAAAAATTGCATTGCATAATCTACAACTGCTTGTCCTAATGATGAACTTGAGCTGCTTGATGAATTATTTGTATTTGATACATTACTTGATGAACTATTTGAGCTGCTTGAGCTATTTGAACTACTTGAGTTTGAAGAAGTGCCTGTGTTACTTGATGGACGATCCGCATTACTACTTGTTGATGTATTGTTATCTGACACCACATCTGCTTCTACTGTTACCGCTTGTGCTTCTTCTTGTGTTACAGTCATACGCTCAACTTCTGTTAATTTCTTTGTTGGCAAGTAGCTTAAAAAATCCACTTCACTACTATTTTTAATATACTCTTTACTTACATAGCCTTCAAAGCCTTCTTGGCTTACTTTATACCAATCTCCTACACGATAATGTACAGAGATTTCATCTCCTGCATTAAAGCGTCCGATAATTTCACCATTTTCAACAGATGGATAATCTCTTACATTAAGTCCATCATTGACATTCACGATTGCAAGTACTCTATGTACATTAATGTATTCTGCTTTTACATATGCTCTTGCATCATTTTCTAATATAAGTTTTAACCAGTCGCCTTGTTCTGAAACAATTTCAACTGAATCTCCTAATCCTATTTGATCTACGATAGAGGCTTCTAACTTTGCCCCACTTCTTACATTTAATGTTTCTGTTGCTACAGTTCCATAAGCTTGTCCATATGCTAAGCTAGGAAAAACAATGACAGCTCCAATAAGTGCTGCTTTTAATGTCTGATTTAATCTCATGTTCAAGTCCCCCTTGTTATTATGATTGCTTCGACATTTAATTGATCTATTCTTTTATTTTATCTATTCTTTACAAGTTATTAAGTAATTGTTACAAAATTATTATATGTAAAAATCCTATTTTTGTCAAGAAAATACTAGTGTTAGCATTTATTGTCTTATTTTGTAATACATAAAAAGCTCCCTATTTTCTTTGGGCACTTTACTTGAATCATTTAATACCCAAAGGATAGGAAGCTTTTCATTTATTTTATATTTATTTTAAAACTTCATTTTGTTTTTTAATAAAATAAGCTAATTCATATCTTGAAGTAGGTGCTGTTTCATAAACACAATATAATGGTTGAATTAAATCCACTATTTTTTTAGCCATAGGATGATCAAATGGCATATGTCCATCTAATGCATTAATATGTTTTTTTAAGATAGTTAATTTCTGCTTGCTATCTTTGGTTTCTTGATATTTCTGTAATAAATAACTATGATTCCTTTGCATATAATGCTTTGGTAATGTTTTATTAAGGTGTAATCCTTTAATCCACTTTTTGGTTTCTCCTAATGCCTCTATTGTCTCTTTAATATAATCATAGGCTTGCTTTTCTGTCCCAATCTGACTGTTATTTAAAATAAGATGTGAGACATCTACCAAATAGCCTTTATTAGGATACTGAACTTTATCAATAAACCATTTTGTTAGCATGGCATCTTTATAATTAAGACCAGGCCACCATAAATTTTCAAAGAGTAATAAAGGTCCTTCTTCTTCATTCGGAAAAGCCCTATTAACAAGCTCAAGTGTTGCTTCCATTACTTCTTTGTCTGTATAGTCAAACTGCCAGGTAAAAGAATCTTCTGGCAAAACATGACTAACATGAAAAACCATATACCTAGCTCCTAATGCCTTTGCTCTTTCGTATTGTTTTTTATAATTTTCTACTAAGCATTCTGGTGTTTCTCCCTTGTAATAAGCATATAATGCTTCTTTAGTAGTAAATTGTTTAGCTAGTTGCTCTTTATTTCCCCTCCAAAAGTCAAGCCACATAGGATAAAAACTTAAATGAACACCTACTATAATTTCTTTTGGAATTTTTTCAAGATTATAATCTATGGTTAAGCCTAACTCTATTCCATCCATATAATTCTTGCTAACAAATGCTTTAATATCTTCCCAGTTCTCTTCAAACATACTAAGTTGTTTTGGAGTTGTGGATAGATGAAATAACTTTTTCATGTGAGCCTACTTTCATTATTTTAATTGACATCTATTAGGTGCTGCTTCTCGAATGATGCCTTTGATTATTTGCAACTGTTCTTCTGTCATATTGTGTTTTGGTATAATTTGAGCACTAATATCATTAATATAAAATCTAAAGTCATGTTTTGTCTCTATAATTTTAACAAATAAATCCCACGACATTTCTTCGCTTGCCTTACCAATATCTAACAAAATATGCTCTTTTGAAAAAGTATAGTTCACACCATAAGCAAATGCAGGTTGTTGCATTTGTGATAATGTAATTTGCCATACTCTCCAAGGAATCATCATAAAAATCAAAAGAGGTACAATAAGAAGCATAACATTTTTTGCAATAAATACATCTAAACGCTCTGGCGTTGTAAACATTTTATAAAAGAAATAAAGAAGTACTAATCCGCCTAAGCCTAGTACGATGCAATTTACAATGTTTTTTCTAGCCACAGATAAGTTATATCTGAGTACGTCCTTTACTTTAAACTTAACATCTAGTGACAGCATAGATACTTTTTGTTCATCCATGATGTTTTTTCCTCCTATTTTATATTAGTGCTATTATATAACATCTTTCCTTAAAATAACAACTCATAACCCAACAAAAGTGGCTATTGCATTAACACTTTTGTTATGCCCTATCCACTTTATGATTATGTTTTATTCATCATGCATTTCTAGAGTTGTCCCTAGAAAAGCTGCTCCTATTATACCTGCATCATTTCCTAATATAGCTGCCTTAATCTTTGTTTTTAAAGATAAGCCATCATACATCTCTTCTTGCAGATACTTTGTAACAGGATCTGTTAAATACGCTTTTTGTGCACTCATACCGCCTCCTAGCACAATCATACTAGGCTCTAAGATATTGATAATATTCATGAGTCCGCATGCAATATATTTAAAATACTTCTCAAGAACATTCTTGGCTACTTGATCTCCTTTTTGTGCTGCATCAAAGACTACTTTTGCATTGATATTGTCTTTGTTTTGATCTTTTGCAAGGCTTAAAATCAGACTTTCTGGTGTTTTTTCTACTGCTGTCTTGGCTTGTCTAATTAAAGCAGTGGCCGATGCATACTGCTCCCAGCATCCTTTACGCCCACAACCACAGGAGATACCATTTTCACAGCAAATCACTTGATGGCCAATTTCTCCTGCTCCAAAGAAACTTCCACGATTAATTTTGCCCTCTGTTACAATGCCACCACCTACACCTGTACCAAGTGTCACAACCACTACATTACTTTCTCCTTTTGCTGCCCCACAAATAACTTCTCCTAAAGCAGCACAGTTGGCATCATTTTCTACATAAACATCCGTATTAATATATTTTTGGATTTCTTTTCGTACATTTACATGGTTAAACTTTAAGTTGCTAGCTGATAAAATCATCCCCTCATTAGGCGAAGCAACCCCTGGGCTACCCATACCGATAGAATGAATCTCTTTCTCTGTAATACCTTGTAATCTCATTACTTCAAGACAAAGCATCGCTACGTCTTTAAGAACTTCTTCTGAGCTTCTTTCTCTTCTAGTAGGCCCACTAATGCTTTGAAGTATCTGGTACTGTTTATTAACTAAACCTACTTTAATCGTTGTTCCACCTAAATCAACGCCTAAATAATACATGCGTCTTCCCCCCTAATGAATACTAAAATTTATTTTTTTGTAAATTATTCATGACGCGATCATTGAGTGCCTCTGCGGCATTATAGCCCATTTTTTTCTGTCTAAAGTTAATCGCAGCCGTTTCACAAATAATAGCGACATTTCTACCTGGACGAATCGGAATAGAGTTTGTGACTACCTTGATTCCCATAATATCTGTAAACTCATTAGTTAACCCTAAACGGTCATATTGCTTAGTTTGGTCCCAAGCTTCAAGTCTTACAATAAGGTCAATATTTTTCATTTCTTTAACTGAACCCACACCAAAGAGTTGTTTAATATCTACAATACCGATACCTCTTACTTCAATAAAGTGTCTAATGACTTCTGGTGCAGATCCAAGTAAGGTTCTCTCTGATACTTTTTTGATTTCTACTGCATCATCTGCAACAAGTCGATGACCACGTCTAATCAATTCAAGGGCTGTTTCACTTTTTCCAATCCCACTTTCTCCTGTAATAAGTACCCCTTCACCATAAATATCCACAAGTACACCGTGCATAGAAAGTCTTGGTGCTAATTCTACATGGAGCCATCTATTCGCTTCTGCTAAGAAACTACTTGTTGGCATATCTGTTTTAAAAATTGGAATTTGATTGGCTCTTGCACACTCTAACATATACTCAAAAGCATCAATTTCTTCTCGACAGATAACGATACATGGAATATCTTTATAATCCATTAAACGTTTAATTTTCTTATTACGCTCTTCTTCTGTCATCTTCTCTAAATAAGAATATTCTACTTTACCAATAATTTGGAGTCTTGTTGGGTCAAAATAATCAAAGAATCCTGCAAGTTGAAGTGCTGGTCTGTTAACATCACATTCTGTAATTTTACGATGTTTATATTCAATCTCTGGGGTTAATAATTGAAGCTTAAATTGTTCTTTCATTTGTTCGACTGTCACGAAATACATGTTATTTCCTCCTTAGCCCTCATTAACTCATTTATTATATCATTATAAGAAATTTTTTCCTATTCATTTTATCAACTAATTAGCGTTATTTATCATCTAGTGCTTATGAAAAAACTGGTAAATATTACTTGCTACTTTTTGTGGAATGCCCTCTACTTGCTCTATTTCTTCTAAACTTGCTGCTTTAAGATTTTCTACACTCTTAAAATGCTGCATCAGTATTTTTTTTCTTTCCTTTCCTATGCCTGGAATATCATCTAAAATAGATTGAATTTGCGCCTTACCACGTAGTTTCTTATGATACTCAATTGAAAAGCGATGCACTTCATCTTGTATTCTTGTAATCAGCTTAAACCCTTCAGATCGCGTTTCAAGTAAAATCTCTTCACCTTGATAAAGTAAACCTCTTGTACGGTGTCTATCATCTTTTACCATGCCACAAATTGGGATGTGAAGCTGATACTTCTTCATCACTTTTTCTGCTACACTTACTTGTCCCTTTCCACCATCCATTAAAATAAGATCTGGCATTTTACTAAAGCTTGAACCCTCTTCTTCGTTTTTCATGCGGTTAAAACGGCGATCGAGTACTTCCTCTAAACTTCCATAATCATTGGGGCCAAAAATACTTTTAATTTTAAATTTGCGATAGTCACTTTTTTTAGGTTTTCCACCTTCAAATACGACCATACCACCTACAGATTGAATACCTTGCGTATTTGAAATATCATATGCTTCCATTCTATAGGGTACTTTGTCTAGTCCTATAGCTTTTTGAATTTCTTCTATTGCTCCTTTAGTACGCTCCTGCTCTTTCTTAATTTGGTCACCAAATTGGCTTAAGGTGACTTCTGCATTCTTACTAGCGAGCTCCATTAAGCCATGTTTGCTCCCTTTTTGAGGCGTAATAAGACTTACCTTACTTCCACGCTTCTCAGCTAAATAGCTTTCTAGCACCTCTTGTTCACTTGGTACCCGTTCAATAACCACTTCTTTTGGAATAAAGGTAGCATTAGCATAAAACTGTACGATAAAGTCTCTAAAAATATCCTCAATGGTTTCATCTTCAGTTCCTTGCAAATAAAAATGTTCTCTACCCACGAGTTTACCTTGCCTTACAAAATAAACTTGAATCAGTGTATCTTCTGGACTCTTAGCAAAGGCAATGACATCCTGATCAAGCATACTGCTTAGTGTAGCTGTTTGTTTTTGTTCTATTTTTTCAATTGCCATGATTTGGTCTCTAAGTTGAGCTGCTTTTTCAAATTGTAAATCTTCTGAGGCAGTTAACATATCTTCTTGTAGCTTTTTAATGACTTCTTTGTACTTTCCACTTAAGAAATTAAGAACCTCATCAATCATTTTCTTATAGTCTTCTTGTTTAATCTTACCTTCACAGGGGGCTAGACACTTTCCTATATGACAATTTAAACAGGCACGCTCCTTCCCAATATCTCTAGGTAAGTTTCTTGAGCATGTACGCATAGGCCATGTATTTTTAATAATCTCTACAATTTCCCACATCGCACTCACATTGGTATAAGGACCAAAATATCTTGCGCCATCTTTTTTCATTTGTCTCACTATAGTCATTCTAGGAAACGCATCTTGTATATTAATTTTAATATAAGGATAAGTTTTATCATCTTTTAAACGAATATTATATTTAGGATCAAATTTCTTAATCAAATTACATTCTAAAACTAAAGCTTCCACCTCTGATCGGGTGATAATATATTCAAAACTAGCAATATGTTGTACCATCTTTTTCACTTTAATAGAATGATTCTTGGAACTTTGGAAATATTGTCTCACTCGATTCTTTAAATTAATAGCTTTTCCTACATAAATAATGTGTCCTGTATCATCCTTCATTAAATAAACGCCCGGCAAATCAGGCAACTTTTTTAATTCTTCTTCTATCTGAAACATTGACTCCTCCTTCTTATTTCATTCTTTTTATTATACCACAGGTTACATTATTACTATATTATTTCATTCTTTTTAAAAACATATGATTTTTTCTTGATTTAATTGATATTTTGACATTTTTTCATTATACTAAGGGTTGTGAAGAATAAAGGTATAAAATTACTAGGAGGTATAACAATGAAAATGAGTAAAAATTATAAACGCCTTTGTTTAGTACTTGGTCTTAGTGCAGTAATGGGCACTGGTGCTCTTGCCGCAAAATCTGGTACAGAAACTAAACAAGCTACATATAGAAATATTCAAGTTACATACAATGGGGCAGCTCAAAACTTAGCATTAGAGCCTTTCTTAATTGATGGTTCTGTTTATGTGCCATTACGTGCATTTGGTGATATCGTAGGGGTCAGTGCAACTTGGGCACCTGCATCTAATACGGTTATTTTAACAGGTGGGTCTTCAAATTCTGAATCAGAAATTGCACAACTTACTTATCAAAACACACTTTTACAACGTCAACTTCAAGAAGCAAACGCCAAACTTTCTAAGTATGAATCAGGTTCATCAAGTAATGGTTCTAGTACGACAACTGGTACAAACATTACAGCTGCACAATTAAAAGAAACAGAGGAATATCTAGATTCTATGTACTCTGATTACTTTAACAAAATCGATTTCGATTTTAGCTTAACACAAACCTCTTCTCATCTTGACTTAACCATTTCTTACTCAACTAGATCTGAAAATAATGCTTTTAATAATACGAGTGAAAAAAATATAACAAAATTCATTCAAAAAGTTTGTAATGATATAGCTGCTACACATAAAGACATTGAAATCCAAGGTGTTATTGAATATTCAAACGATGATCAAGAAAAAGTTTCTTTTACTAGAAGTAAAGCTGCTAAATATTCATACAACTTTGCCTTCGATGAAGATACGCTTAAAGATCTCATAGAGGAAGAAACCGATGGTTCTATCTCTCTTGGTAGCATTGGTAGCGTTACTATCAGTGATACCGACGTAGCGATTAGAGAAGTTAGATCAACTGTTAATGTTAAACTTTACCTTTCAATTTCATCTGATAATGTGACTAAATGGTCAGGATTTACAACATCTCAAAAGAGAAATGCCATCAAAGGACAGTTAGAATCTATTCAAGATGCTCTTATGGAAAGAACTAGCTATGACGTAAATGTTATGATTTATGATCGTGAAAGCAACACAATAGCTCAAATTAATAGTGATGGAGATTTATCGTATACTAATTAATCCTTCCCATCTAAAACAAAAAAGCAGTGTGTCCTATGACTCACTGCTTTTTTGTTGTTCTAAATGTTTTTTAAGGAAAATACCCGTATAGGATTTTGGATTTTGCATTACTTTTTCTGGGGTACCTTGTGCAATAATTTGCCCCCCTCTAAAGCCTCCCTCTGGGCCAAGATCCACAATATGATCTGCAACTTTGATCACATCTAGATTGTGTTCAATAACAACCACCGTATTGCCTGCATCTACTAATCTTTCTAAGATACCAATGAGTTTATCCACATCTGCAAAGTGTAAGCCCGTGGTTGGTTCATCTAAAATATAAATGGTTTTTCCTGTGCTACGTTTACTAAGCTCCGTAGCAAGTTTGACACGTTGTGCTTCTCCTCCTGAAAGAGTGGTAGAAGGTTGTCCGAGTCTAATGTAAGAGAGCCCTACATCAGCTAATGTTTGAAGCTTACGTGAAATGCTTGGAATATTTTCAAAAAATTTAAGCGCTTCTTCAATGGTCATATCCAAAACATCTGCAATGGATTTTTCCTTATATTTTACCTCTAGCGTTTCCCTGTTATAGCGTTTACCCTTACAAGATTCGCAAGGTACATAAACATCTGGCAGGAAGTGCATCTCAATTTTAATCATTCCATCTCCCTGACAAGCTTCACAACGTCCCCCTTTAACATTGAAACTAAAACGCCCTTTTTGGTAACCTTTCATTTTTGCTTCATTGGTTTGTGCAAACAAATCACGAATTTGATCAAAGACACCTGTGTAAGTGGCTGGATTAGAGCGTGGTGTTCGTCCGATAGGCGATTGATCAATATTAATAACCTTATCCAAATGCTCCATACCCTTTACCTCTTTATGAAGACCTGGTTTAAGCTTAGCCCCATTTAAATCTCTTGCTAAACGTTTTAATAAAATTTCATTAATTAGTGTACTTTTTCCTGATCCTGATACACCTGTAATACAAGTGAGTGTCCCTAATGGTAATTTTAATGTTACATTTTTAAGATTATTTGCTTTTGCCCCTGTTACGGTTAAAGTATTTCCATTTCCTTTTCTTCTTACCTCAGGTATTTCAATCTTCTTACGTCCACTTAAATAAGCGCCTGTCAAAGATTTCTCACAAGCTAAGACGGTATCTATAGGGCCTGATGCAATCACTTCCCCCCCATGTTCTCCTGCACCTGGACCAATATCTACAATCCAATCCGCTGCATACATGGTGTCTTCGTCATGCTCAACTACAATTAATGTATTCCCTAGGTTTTTTAAGCGAATCAGCGTTTGTATGAGTTTATCATTATCTCTTTGGTGGAGTCCAATACTAGGCTCATCTAGAATATATAGTACCCCTACTAATCCTGAACCAATCTGTGTTGCAAGTCGAATACGTTGTGCTTCTCCACCTGACAAAGTACCAGAAGAACGTGATAAAGTCAGATAATCAAGTCCTACATCTACTAAGAATCCTAATCTAGCGTTGATTTCTTTTAAAATACGTTCACCAATCTGTAGTTGTCTATTGTTTAAATCAACTTCTTCAAAGAACTGCTTTAAATCTCCAATGGATAAATGAGTTAAAT
>JAHLFQ010000245.1 GCA_018883705.1 Candidatus Cellulosilyticum pullistercoris | reverse complement strand
AATCATCTAATATGGATACCACCATAGAAGAACTTGAAGCAATATGGCATAAATTAAAGTTATAATAGCGGAAATCGAATAAGAGGACATAAGAGAAAAAATAATGGCTTTAAAAGGATGGATTAATAGGAATATCCATCCTTTAGTGTTATATAGAAATGTTAAGTAAGGGGGAATTATAATGAAGGGGAGTAGTAGAGATAAGGAAAAGCGTGAATTTATAATCTGTATAGGCTTGTTAATTGTGGCTGCTATTTTAGAAATGAATACGAATCATCATCCTATGTCATGGATTAATAGGATCTTACCGATTATTAAAATTAGGGGGATAACATTTTACTTAGGAGGCATCGTCCTTATTATTCTCATTTATAATGTGTTTAGAAAGCTTTACTCACTTAAAGGATGGCGTATTTTTAATAAGGATGGGAAATGTTTTATATGGACATTAATATTTATAGTACTTATAGATGCTATAAATCCAAAGGTTGTACAAACAATTAAAATGCTAGAGTCTGGATTGGATGCGATTTACCTTGATAGAGATGCTTTAATGGAGTTTAATTTTTCTAATACATCTGAAGGTGGAATGACCAGTTATAAAACAGAGGGGCATATTACGCTTATCAATTGTTCTAATCAAACAGTAGGTCCTTTTAAAGTTAAAGTGATCTTACCTGAAAGTGGAAATAATCTTAACGGAGAGTTTGAGAGCTTAGAAGATTACTATTTAGCACCTAAAGAGCAAAGAACTATTAAATTGACTTTAGAAGGAAAGTTAGATGAATCTAAAAGGATTAATATGTTAAGAAAAAATTTTGAGGTTGTTCTTTGGAATGATAAGGAGCAAGTTAGGTTCTTGTCTGAATAAAAATGATAAAGAAAAATACAAGATAATAAAGGGTATAAATAAAAAAGAGATTGCTTAGCAATCTCTTTTTTATTTATACATATTAAGCTAAAAGTATCGAATTGATTAACAAGCTTTAAAATCACTATCTTCAAAATAAACTTTATACCAAGTAAGGAACATAAAGATTGTCCATATCTTACGGCTATTATCTGCTTTATCAGCACGATGATCGTCAAGAAGCTTAACAAGCATCTCTGAATGGAAGTATTTATTAGCTGTTGTAGAAGTAAAGGCATCTTTAACGATATTATAATACTTGTCCTCTTTGAGCCAGACACGAATAGGTACAGGGAAACCAAGTTTTTTCTTGTTAGCAACTGCAGGTGGTAAGTTGCGTTTAGCAGCAAGACGCATTGCATACTTAGTATTTTCCTTATTGACTCTATATTTAGTTGGCACTTTAGAAGCGACTTCAAATACTTTACGGTCTAAGAATGGTACACGTACTTCTAGAGAGTTAGCCATACTCATTTTATCAGCTTTTAAAAGAATATCGCCTGCAAGCCACATATGCATATCTACATATTGCATTTTAGTAATGTCATCTTTATCTTGAACTTTATTATAAATTGGTTTTACAAATTCAAATGGATCAGGGGCATTAGTATGCACTTTAAGAAGTTTTTTACGCTCTGTTGCTGAGAACATATAAGCGTTGCCTAAGAAGCGTTCTTCTATATCCTTGCTTCCACGAATGATAAAGTTTTTACCTTTAAAACTAAATGGAAGAGCTTGTACAATGCTAGCTAGAGCTTTACGTAAGCTTTTTGGTAACTTATGGTAGCGTGCACTATCAAGTGGTTCTTTATAAATATTATATCCACCAAAGAATTCATCAGCACCTTCACCTGAAAGAACTCCTTTAACAGTTTGACTTGCGATTTGGCAAACAAAGTAAAGTGCCACACATGATGGGTCAGCTAAAGGTTCATCCATAAAATATTGTACTTTAGGAAGAACGCCCCAGTATTCTTCAGGGGTAATGACTTTATTTGTATTAGGGATATTAATTTCTTTAGATAGGTCTTCAGCATAACTAATTTCATTATACTTTTCATTAGCAAAACCAACGGTAAAGGTATGATCACCGCCAAAGCAACTTGCTACATAACTTGAATCTACACCACTTGATAAGAAAGAGCCAACTTCTACATCACTAATCTTATGAGCTTCAATAGATTCTTTCATTTGTTTATCAATGAGATCTACATACTCTTCAAGTGAGCCTTCTCGTTCATTAAAATGAGGTTCCCAATAACGAGTGATTTCCATCTTGCCATCTTTAAGTTCAAAATAATGAGCAGGTGGTAACTTGAAAATACCTTTAAAGAAAGTTTCTGGAAGAGCTGAGTATTGGAAGGTTAAATAAGTTTCAAGAGCCTCTTCGTTAAGCTCTCTTTTTACATTAGGATGTTGTAAGATTGCTTTAATTTCAGAAGCATAAATAAATTCATCATTATTTAAAGTATAGTAAAAAGGTTTAATACCAAAAAAGTCTCTTGCTCCAAATAAAGTTTTCTCTTGGTTATCCCAAATGACAAAAGCAAACATACCACGTAAGTAAGATAAAAGCTCTTTACCATATTCTTCGTAGCCGTGAATAAGAACCTCAGAATCGGTATGCGTTTTAAAAACATGTCCAGCTTCAATGAGTCTTTCTCTAATTTCTTGGTAGTTATAAATTTCTCCATTAAAAGTTAAAGCATAGCGACCATCTTCATTATAAAGAGGTTGAGCACCGGCTTCTAGGTCAAGGAAACTTAGACGTCTAAATCCCATATTTATAGTATTATCTGAATACTCACCAGAGCTATCCGGTCCTCTGTGAGCGATAGAATCCATCATATTTTTAAGAATTAAATCTTTATTTTCAATTGTCGAGTTAACAAAGCCACAAAAACCACACATATGTAAGGGCTCCTTTCTATTTTTTACAACATTGACTTTAACATATATCTTATCTAAAAGCAATGATGCCCTTTTGCCAGTAATCATACTAAGTATTGCCTAAAAATTAAGGAATAAACATCAAAACAAACGATAATTCCTGTTGACTTCATATTTAATCAAACGTATTATTAAATTGTAGGAAAATAGGCAAGAAAGGACTTATAAGTACATATATAGAACTAAAGAGCAGAATATTAAAATGCTACTGCTTTGTATAAATGTATTTATAAGTTTTTTTTATACTTTGTTAAGCAAATTGCACCTACTTTTGGAGCAATTAATTTAGAAAATATTTCTGCACCTAGATGTATTAAAAATGAAAATAATATTTTACCAGAACCTTTTATAAAAGGAATAGCAGATGCAGAAGCTGAAGCTATGATTAAGCGGGTAAATAAATAAGGAGGATATAAAAGTTGAAAACAATTGTACTTACAGGTGGCGGGACAGCGGGACATGTGACACCAAACTTAGCATTATTACCAAGTTTAAAAGCAGATGGATGGGATATCCAATATATAGGAAGCTATAATGGGATAGAGAAAGGGCTTGTAGAAAAAGAAAAGATACCGTATCACCCTATATCATCAGGTAAACTAAGACGCTACTTATCAGTTGAGAACTTAAAAGATCCTTTTAAAGTAATTAAAGGTTATTTTGATGCCTATAAGATTTTAAAGAAACTTAAACCTAAGGTTGTTTTTTCTAAAGGTGGATATGTCACAGTACCAGTAGTACTTGCAGCGAGCCACTTAAAGATTCCAGTTATTATTCATGAATCAGATATGACACCAGGACTTGCGAATAAAATCGCAATGAAGAGTGCTAAAACGATTTGTGTTAATTTTGAAGAAACCCTACAATATGTAGGGAAGAAAGGAATTTGGACAGGGTCACCTATTAGGGAGGAACTATTTAAAGGTAATAAAACGCTTGGAAATAAATTATGCGGCTTTAGTGAAGTAAAACCAACTTTACTTATGATGGGAGGTAGTTTAGGAGCTAGAAAGATTAATGCAGTACTTAGAGAGACACTACCTATTTTAACAAAGGATTATAACATTGTTCATATTTGTGGTAAGAATAATGTGGATGAAAAACTTCTAAAGGTAGAAGGGTATAAACAGTTTGAATATGTGGGAGAGGAACTACCTCATTTATTTGCTATGACAGATGTGATGCTCTCTAGAGCTGGCGCTAATGCCATTGCTGAAATTATGGCACTAAATATACCAAGTTTACTCATCCCGCTTTCAGCAGCAGCAAGTAGAGGAGATCAGATTTTAAATGCTAAGGCCATGAAGAAAAAGGGCTATTGTGAAGTATTAGAAGAAGAAGCTTTAAGTTGTGAAAGTTTAATTCAAAGACTTAATGAAGTTTATCAAGACAGACGAAAATATAAGAATAAGATGGCAGAAATGACTAAGCAAAGTGGAGTTCAAAAAGTAATGCAACAAATACAAAGATATCAGTAAATGATAATCAGGGGGGAATACAATGTTTGAGAAAAAACAACACATTGAAATGATGAGAAAGCTTGCAGAAGGGGAATTAGATCAATTAGTAGAGGAAATAAAACAAAGTAAGAAAGCCTTACTAAAAGTAGAAACAGTAGAAGAACTTCTTGCTATTAAAGCACACATTAAGGCAGTCATTGAGAAAAGAAGCAAATTAAGTAATAGTTTAGAAAAGATAGAGCAGCAAATGAACTTAAGTAAGGAATTTGCAGAAAGACAAATAGCAAGTTTGGAGCATATGAAATTTACTTTAGTTGAAGAAAGTGAAGCTAGAAAAATACGTAATCAAGAAATCATTAATAGGGCTATGCAGGTAGATAAGTTAATTGTCACTATGGATGATCAGATTAAAGGTTCCGTTGCGAAAATGGAAGAAATAGAAAGTGTTTTAGCAACTATATCAAGTGCAGTTAAGGAAATTAATGCAACAGCTCAGTCCATGAAGAATCAGGTAAATACATTTGTAGAAACAGCACAGAATGTAGCAAGTAATATTACAGGTATTTCATCCATTGCAGAACAAACTAATTTACTAGCTTTAAATGCTTCAATTGAGGCTGCAAGAGCTGGAGAAGCAGGTAAGGGGTTTGCGGTAGTAGCTGAAGAAATTAGAAAGCTATCAGATGGTACCAAAGAATTACTAGATAATATGATACAACTTCTTACAGCACTGGAGAGTGCTTCTCTAAAAACAAATGAAGAAGTTAATGCAACGGCATTAGGTATTGAGAAAGTAGATAATAAGGTAGAGGAAGTTGGCGATAATGTTAAAGAAAGCAAGCAATCTACACTTTCACTCCAAGAGCAAATAGAAAAAATTAATAACTATGTCAAAGATATAGAAGAAGAGATTCAACTTAATGAGCAGGGAGCAGAAAAAGTACATGATAACTTGATGGGATACTCTCTTGAGTATTTAGCGCAATTGAAGGAAGAAGTCACAGGAGCTCTTACGGAGATAGTAGCTTCAAGCCAATATTATGAAGAAACAATCAAACAGCTAGACATGATTAATCAATATAAGGTGTTAGGAAATAGCAAGCAATAGAATAAACATATAAAAATCCCCTTAGTTTAAAAAAACTAAAGGGATTTTTATATGTTTATAGGAAACAATAGAAGAGAGGTAATGATGTGCCTAGAAAAATAAGAATAGAAAGCACAAAATATAAAATAAATTATCAGCAAAATACATTACTTGACACAAGACTTATATAATAATACAATGTTAAAGTTAAAAAAAACGGTTGAGGTGAAAAAGATGTCTACAAAATACATTTTTGTTACAGGAGGCGTAGTTTCAGGCTTAGGTAAAGGTATTACAGCAGCATGTTTAGGAAGGCTGTTAAAAGCCAGAGGGAAGAAAGTTACAATTCAAAAATTTGATCCATATATCAATATCGATCCAGGAACAATGAGCCCATACCAACATGGGGAAGTATTTGTTACACATGATGGCAGTGAAACAGATTTAGACTTAGGACATTATGAAAGATTTATTGACGAGAAATTAAATAAGTATAGTAATGTCACTACAGGTAAAATTTACTGGTCAGTTCTTAATAAAGAACGTAAAGGAGATTATTTAGGAGCGACTGTACAAGTTATTCCTCATATAACAAATATGATTAAAGATTGTATTTTCCGTGTAGGGAATACAGGAGAACCATCTGATGTTGTTATTACAGAAATCGGTGGTACTGTTGGAGACATCGAAAGCTTACCTTTTATTGAGGCTATTAGACAAGTAGCAAAAGATGTTGGCAGAGAAAATGTATTATACATTCATGTGACACTTATTCCATATTTAGCAAAATCAGGTGAGATGAAAACAAAACCTACACAACATTCTGTTAAAGAGTTACTTTCTGTAGGAATTCAACCAGATATTATTGTGTGCCGTACAGAACAACCTATTTCAGAAGATATGAAATATAAGATTTCTTTATTCTGTAATGTAGAAAAAGATTGTGTTATTCAAAACCTTGATGCAGAAACACTTTATCAAGTACCTCTTATGTTAGAAGATGAAGGACTTGCTAAAATCGTTTGTCGTAAACTTCAATTAGATTGTCCGGAACCAGATTTATCAGAATGGAAAGCAATGATTGAAAAAGATCTTAATCGCACAAAGAAAACAAGAATTGCTTTAGTAGGTAAATATGTAGAATTACATGATGCTTATCTTTCAATCGTAGAATCACTACATCATGCAGGAATTCATAATAGTGCAGATATTGAGATTGATTGGATTAATGCAGAAGATGTGACAAAAGAAAATGCACATGAATTATTAAAAGACGCAAATGGTATTTTAGTACCAGGTGGATTTGGTGATCGTGGTGTAGAAGGAAAAATCCAAGCTATACGTTATGCAAGAGAAAATAAAATCCCATTCTTAGGTATTTGCTTAGGTATGCAATGTGTTGTGATTGAGTTTGCTAGACACGTAGCAGGACTTCAAGGTGCACATAGTTCGGAACTTGCACCTAACACCAAATATCCAGTTATTGATATTATGTCAGATCAAAAGGATATTGAAGATATGGGTGGTACAATGAGACTTGGTGCTTATCCATGTGTACTTAAAGAAGGCAGCAAGGCATTTGCAGCTTATAAAGAAAAAGAAATTGACGAAAGACATCGTCATCGTTATGAGTTTAATAATGAATATAGAGAGTTATTAACAAGTAAAGGTCTTAAAATTACAGGAACATCACCTGATGATCGTTTAGTTGAAATTGTAGAAGTAGAAGACCATCCATGGTTTGTTGGTGTACAATTCCATCCAGAATTTTTATCAAGACCAAATAGACCACACCCATTATTTAAAGATTTTGTTACAGCATCACTTAATGTACAAGAAAAATAATAATAAAAAAGAAGCCTATTTAGGCTTCTTTTTTATTATTATTTTGGGAACATATTAATTTGAGTTTTTCAAGACCTAGAATTACTAAACCACCTATAAGGAAGAAAATGAAGCTAAAGCTTTGAAGTGTAAGTGGTGCGTGAGGCGTATCAAGAGTAGTAGGTCCCATTATAACTGCGTAAAGAGACCCAATCATAAGGCCAAAGATCAAATAAATAAGTTCAGAACGTCTTGTTTTAAGGAGTCTACTAATGAGACGAACAACGCTTAATATACCAACAATAATACCAATGCCAAAGCAAAGAATAAGAGGTAGAGGCGTAAAATTAAAAGTTAAAATCTCCTTAATACTACTAATAATAGGTGCATAAAGACCAAAAATTAAAAGTAGAGTAGAGCCAGAAATACCTGGCAGAACCATGGCTGAAATAGCAATGGCACCAGCTATAAACACATAAAGTGCCATACCTAGTGAAAAGTTATTAAGGGACATAGAGATACCTTCTGATTGGCTAGTTGGATTAAAATAAGTAATGAGTATGACAACTACAAAACCAATAATAGCATAAATGAGATGACCTACATGTCCACTAATGGTTTGTCTTTCTTCTTTGTAGATTAAAGGAATAGAAAAGATAATAAAACCAATAAAAAGAGAACTGATCTCATAAATATGCCTTTCAAAAATAGAAGCAATAAAAAGAATAGATAAAATAAAGCCCATAATCCATCCGATGCCAATTTTGATAAGGAAGATAAGGGCTTCTTTTTTTGTTTCTAGTGAATTTCTTGAAGTAAGTACATTAATAGAATCTATAAATTTATTATAGAATCCCATGACAAAAGCAACTGTCCCACCAGAAACACCAGGTACACTATCTGCAAATGCCATAAACATACCACGAATGATGTTTAAAATAATCATGATAAACCTCTCTTATCGTTAAAATAAATGTTCTTTAATATTATACAAGAGTAGGATGAAAAAGCAATGTAGCTCTATAGAGATAAAGATAAAAAATGAATAAGATAGTAAAGATGCAAGCTATTAATAAAAGTATAAGCCAGAATAAGTAGCATGCCGCCTATTTTACAGAGTATGAGTGAAGAGGTTGAGTGCTCTTTTAGTCTAAAGAAGAAATAGATAATAAAAATGGCTGGCAGTATGATTTTAACGAGAATAGTTAAATAGGGACTGACAAGAAGCCTACTCATAATAGGGTTAAATTCAAAGAAAATACCTGTTTTTAAATAAGTGTACGTAAAAAGTAAATCGGTACAATTAAGAATATAAATGAGTAAGAAGACAGTCATAATTTGTTTTTGAGTCTTAATGGTTGTTTGTTTCATAAGCTCACCTCCATAAAGAAGTATGGACAAAAATGTTTATTTTTTATCATAAATCAACTAAGATGATTAGAAGAAAGGAATCAAACATATTAAGAATAGAAGTATAAAGATAAGTAAACACTATAGTAGTATGAAAATGAGGTGCTAACATGGGAAAAGATAAAAAAAATACTGCTTTAAATAAAAATAGAACAAGCAAAAATCGTTTTGAAAACTGGTATTTTAAGTTGGTTGATGCAAAAGAGGAAAATGTGCTAGGCATTCTAGTTGAAGTTCAAATGACAGAACAAGGAACTGAAGCCTTTTTGCAAGTTGTAGGAAATCAGATCAATGAAAATATTTGTGTAAGCTATCCACTAGAATCTGTACAAAGCAAAGATACAGAAATTCAGATTGGAGAGAATCATTTAGGTCTTCAGCAAATGACTTTAAATATACAAAAAGGAGACTTTACGTTAAAAGGAGAGATTAGCTTTAGTGGTCACAAACCATTAAAACAATCCTTATGGATTCCAGGCTTAATGGGACCTTATAAATATTTACCATTTCTAGAGTCTTATCATGAAGTCCTTTCTTTACAACATACTTTAATGGGAAGTTTATGGCTTAATGAGAAACAAATTACGTTTAATGAAGGAAAGGGTTATATAGAGAAAGACTGGGGGAAAGCTTTTCCAAATGTCTGGCTCTGGGCTCAATGTAATCACTTTAAGAGAAAAGATGTCGCTTTAATGATTGGTATAGCTAGGCTTCCTATATTCTTTGATTATTATACAAGTTTTGCAATACCTATTTATTATAACGATCAACTAGAAATCTTTTCAAATTATAATGGTGGGCATATTGCCAAATTATATCGCTATAAAGGGTATGTTCATCTTATTGTGACTCAAAAAAATAAAATTTTAGATATAAAAATTTATGGTAGTGATGAAGTTTCTTGTGTGACATCAAGAAGCAGCCATATGATTAGAGATGTATATGCCTGTGATACAGCTAAAATAGAATTTTCTATCACAGAAAATGGCAATGTGATATTTGAAGAGGTTAGTACTTTATGTGAGTTAGAAATGGGAGGAAATACGTCTAAATTAAAGTAATAAGTCATAATGTAACTATATAGGAAGGAGGGCATAGTCATGTTAGGAATAAAAAAGCAATTTATTAAAAGTATGATTAAGCTAGAGATTGTAGGGAATACACCTGGAAAACTTCAAGTATATGTTGCACAGATAAAGAAGGTAGAGGACGAATATAAACAGTATGAGTATTATGCTGAAAATGCTATGAGATTGCTAAAGGGTGTAGAAAGCCTAGATGTAGATTATCAAAAGGGTGTGGCTACTATCAAGTATGACCCCAATATAGCCGACGTACAAAAGATTTATAGATGGTTACAAGCAATTATCGATATTGGAATCGATTATTATGATGAACTAAAATCGATGTGGGAAGGACCTGGAGATGAGACCAAGAAAGTAGAAGCAATTTGGCAAAAAATGAAACCAGTACTTTTAGTGCAATTAACAAAATTAAAATAAGTAATATTGATTAGGAGTTGTCAAAGCTTTTGATTTCACTTAATATTTAAGATAGAAAATCTTAAATTAACGAAAGATAAAAGGAGCTTAAGAAATGATAGGAATTATTGGTGCAATGGATGAAGAGGTTATTGCTCTTAAAAGAAAGATGCATGTAACAGAGCAAAGAGAAATAGCTGGGATGAATTTCTTTATTGGAATGGTAGAAGATAAAGAAGTTGCTGTTGTAAGATGTGGAATAGGAAAAGTAAATGCAGCTGTTTGCACACAGATTCTGGTAGATATTTTTAAGGTTGAATACATTATTAATACAGGTGTCGCTGGGGGATTACATCCAGAACTTAATATCGGAGATATTGTTGTCTCTAGTGATACGGTAGAGCATGACATGGATGCTTCAGCGGTAGGTAATCCAAGAGGTGAAATTCCTCGTATGAAAAAAACATATTTTGAAGCAGATGAGAAACTTATTATAGCGGCAAAAACAGCTGCCGAAAACTTAAAAGGTGAGCATAAAGTCTTTATTGGACGTGTGGCAAGTGGTGACCAATTTATCTGTAGTATTAGAGTAAAAGAAGATATCTATTCAACTTTTACAGCTTACTGTGCAGAAATGGAAGGGGCAGCTATTGCACATACTTGTTTCTTAAATCAAGTACCTTTTGTTATCATTAGAGCTATTTCTGATAAAGCAGATCAAAGTGCCGATGTAAATTTTGAAGAGTTTGTAGATACTGCTGCAAGAAATGCAAGTCGTATGATTGAAGGCATTTTACGTACATTATAAAGAGAATGAACTCTGTTAAATAACATCTAAAAATAAAGAAAAGATACCTTTCAAGAAGATGAGAGGTATCTTTTTTATTGAGTAATTTAGTAAAGTATAAATGAATTAACTATTAAGGCATTTAAAAGGATTAGATTAATACAATAATAGTATAGAATGAATAAAAGAGGTAGCATTTTAATAATAGATAAGATGACTAAAAATAATTCATTAATAGGGGGAACCAATGAAAAAAATAACAAAGAGACTTATGAAATTAGTGTTGTTGACCGTAATAACGATAGTTCAGAGGGATCATGTATATGCAGTAGAGACTATTAATAGTGTACCGAGCCAATTAATCTCGGATAGTTCAACGCATCAACTTGACTTACTAGATAACGCAAGTAATCAGGTAGAATTGGAGTATGAAGTTATTGCAGATCATAATAACTTTATTCAACCAGAAGGGATTACAAATATTTCTTCTGAAATCACTTTTAAGACAAAATCAAAAAATGTTTCATATTCAGTTGATATTAGCCATTTACAAAATGAAAGAATTAATGGTGAAAAGCTTATGGTC
>JAHLFQ010000244.1 GCA_018883705.1 Candidatus Cellulosilyticum pullistercoris | reverse complement strand
ATTAATATTTTCTAATGCTACATAGAGCATATTGTTTTGAAGTTTTATTCCTAGGGAGCCTATTGGTTTTTTTACGACTTTCATTCCTCTTAAGCGCTCCGTAATATGCACTTCTCCTAGCTCTAACATTTCACCAATCCCTTGATTAATGAAATCATAGATTTTATCTTCATCTGATAAATAAAGGTGTCCACCCTGGGTATGAAAATCATATCGTCTAAGAATCCCGTTCAGTTTAAACTCACTTGGTGTATCTCTTGCAATTTCTTCT
Organism: Candidatus Cellulosilyticum pullistercoris; assembly: GCA_018883705.1. Taxonomy (GTDB): domain Bacteria; phylum Bacillota; class Clostridia; order Lachnospirales; family Cellulosilyticaceae; genus Cellulosilyticum; species Cellulosilyticum pullistercoris. The sequence goes on along the minus strand of JAHLFQ010000244.1, from coordinate 4,011 downwards.
AGCTTTTTATTTTCCTCTACTGTTGCCATTTTATATGGATTGAAAATAATCTCTTGATATTGAAGTTCTACTTCTCCTATAATACTTCCATCTTGATCCATATCAAAAAAACTTCGAATGATAACACGTTCCGGCTCAATATTTTGCTGAATCTCCTCACTAATTATTAACGGAATATATTTTTTGACCTTAGCGAGACTAGAAAGCATAAAGCGCTTCATGAGATTTTCACTAAATTCTAGATGTTTATTACCATTTGTCCTTTCTGCAGCATACATATGGTCTAAAAGTGGAAAAACATGCTTTGCAAAGCCAGATGTTAATCGATATAATCTCATATCGGTCATGATGTATTTATAACTAGCTGATTCAAAAGGAATATAATCTTGCATAGAGCTAGATAAGGTATAGTAATCCTCTTCTTTCTCGATTTTTAAACTGAAGGTAGGATTCCCCTCTAAGCATAGCACCGGCGTAACATTTCGTTCTTTCACTACATCAATCTGTGTTCCTCTCACAATATCAAAAAACTCATCGAACGCCTTAGCATTCAGCGGTAACATCTTACGATCAGCTTTCGGAAAACCTCTAAAAAATCCAATCTGTTTTAAAATATAGTTATATTCCATTGCCTTATCCATAATAAATTGAATAATTGGTCTTGAATTTTCCTCGAACATATTCATATCATGAATAAATTCTAGGTTTTTACCATAGCTAGCTGTTTCTCTCTGTCTCATATTATCCGTAAACTCATACAAGTCTTTTACTACATAAAGCCTACTTTCTCCAACACTTAGATTGAGAGCAAAGCTACCTGCATCTACTTCGACTAGGCGCACCGCTGCTTTAATAGGCTTTTCAAAGTTACTTATCTCTATTTCCTGCTCTTTAACAAGCTGATCTTCATAATAAGCTAGTGCATTCTGTGAGTAGCGTTCTCCTTTAATCCCCCTTTTAATCTGGGGCATTACCTCCTCATGATATTTAAGAAGCACCCCTACCATATGTTTACAAAGTCCTTCTTGTTGAAAACTTGCTAGGCAGTTACATTCATGCCATGCAATTTTTTTATTATATAGTTCAATGCTAGTTAGATAATCTCCCATCAAGCCATTTACTTGTGCAACAATTTCTAGATAGTCATCTTTTTGATCTACTTTTATATCACTTACTCTTCCTTCTTCATAATATGCTTTCCCTTTGCTATATTCAGAAGAGCTGCTTGCCAGTCTCTGTATATCCTCTTTGGTTATATACATTCTGCTAACTCCTTTATCATTCAATAAAATCATACTTTCTATTTTATCACTTTTGCTACTTTCTATCTAATTATATTCATCCACTATATTCTTCATAGATACAAAAAAGTCATATTATCTTCTTATAACATGACTTTTTTATATCTATATATCTCTAATAATCTCTAGTTCATCATTCCCTTTAGGGATGGTTCTTATCTATTTTCCTACTCAATCATACTATACTCGGCCACTACTTCTCTCTTAAATAAAGTTGATAGTACCTTTTCTAGCATTATTCCTTCTCTTGTGTCTGTACAATATCCATAGGTTGTCCTTATCGCCACGGAAATAAAGCGTGAAGCGCGTTCGATAGCCATTGGTAAACTATCGCCTTGAATGAGCGCGCCAATAAGTACACTTGTAAACGCATCTCCTGTTCCTGGATAGTGTATTCCCACTTCTTGATACGGTACTTTCCAAAAAATATCCTGCTTCACATCATAAGCTACATTCGCTTTTTTACCTGAATGATCTAATATACCCGTAATAATAACTACCTTAGGTCCCATTTGGGCTAGTTCTTTAAGCATTTCCTTAATCTCTTCATCTGAAAATGATTTTAATATATACTCTCTCTTTAGAAGGAACATAGCTTCAGTTAAGTTTGGTGTAATAATATCTGCTAATTCTACTAGATGCCTCATTTTCTCTTGCATGACTAAATTATACGTCTTATAAAGCTTTCCATTGTCCCCCATTACAGGGTCTACAACGATACACTCTTCTCCTGTTCGCTTAAAACTTCTACAAAAATCAGCTACCTTATCAATTTGCTTCTCATTACCTAAAAAACCAGTATAGATATAGTCAAATGAAAGCCCTAAGCTTTTCCAATGGCTAATATACGCCTCCATTCCATCCGTTAAGTCTGTAAATGCCATTTCTCCAAACCCACCTGAATGCGTACTTAAAATAGCTGTTGGAAGTGGACATACTTGAACACCCATACATGATAGAATAGGGGTAATAACTGTTAATGAGCACCTTCCAAATCCTGATATATCTTGAATAGCTGCCACTCTTGGCACAATATTTCTCACTCTTTTCCCTCACTTTCTTGTAATGAGCAGAACCGTCCCCATTGATCTACTATTTATAGTTACACAAGCCTATAGATTAGTCAACACCCTCTATCTATTGATTTATTTTAATATTTATCTAATTTTATAGAAAATAAAATCGTTTGTATGAACAAAAAAGCCTTCAAGCGTGTGGGATTGCTTGAAGGCTTTTTTTATCTATGTTATTGAGGGTTAAATAAGAAGTTTTGCTAAATGTATAATAACGCTGTAATGTGTTTTTTTTGTGTTGATTTTATAATCATTTTATGAAGATTCATTTAATCCTGTATATAACTTATGCTTTATCATCTTAGTATTCTTCTTAAATAAATACTTCATCCTTTTATATTATAGCTCAGAGTAAATTCATTTATAAAACAAAAAAGCTCAGCCATAATAGCTGAGCTTTTCTCAAACGCAGAGACTGGGATTCGAACCCAGGGAGGTGTTACCCTCGCCGGTTTTCAAGACCGGTGCCTTAAACCAACTCGACCATCTCTGCATGGTGCCCGAGACCGGAATCGAACCGGTACGAGGGGTTAGCTCGCAGGATTTTAAGTCCTGTGCGTCTGCCAGTTCCGCCACTCGGGCAAATAAGTAAAAACTTATTGCTTATTTAGTATAATATATCCTTTGACTTAGGTCAAGAGCTCTTTTAAATTTTTTTATAAATTATTATAACTACTTTTTAGAGACACTTACGATGTTTAATCTCATATTATATCTCTCTAAAATACATTATCTTTTCTTTCTCATGAATTTATGTATTTCTAATAAAAAAAATATCTCCTATTCAGAATTGGATTTAGATACGCTTATATCATGATCCTATACTGAAATAGAAGATACCTAGAAATAAAATATGCTCTATACGCTCATATTAGCATTTAACTGAGCTGGTAGGATTCGAACCTACGGATGCTGGAGTCAGAGTCCAGTGCCTTACCGCTTGGCGACAACTCATTAATCTGTTTTCCTTGTACTATTTTACTCTTATTCTAAAGAAATTTCAATACTTCTTTTAAAATAATATAATTGTATAAGTTTTTTGCCTATCTACTAATAAATCTTTTTATACATAACAAAAAAGCCATCCTAAAAGAATGGCTTTTTGTCTTTAGAGCGGGTGATGGGAATCGAACCCACGTAGTCAGCTTGGAAGGCTGAAGTTCTACCATTGAACTACACCCGCATTCATTTATATTAAACTCTGTTTTTAAGAGATTGCTTTTACTTAGTTACCGACTAAGTAATTACTCTACATAAACATATTTTAAAACTAAAGTTTGGCAGCCACCTACTCTTCCAGTCAGTCTCCCAACAAGTACCATCGGCCGCTTAGGTCTTAACCTACGTGTTCGGTATGGGAACGGGTGTGTCCCCTAAGCGCATCACCACCAAAAAATATAAGAGTATATATATATTAACAACGTATTCGTTGATTAAACGGATAAATCATTACTATTATTTGCACTCTCAAAAACAAATACTACAATTGTTTAACCGCTTTGGAGCTTTTACTCCTTTTTTTAGGTCAAACCCTCGAACCGTTAGTATTGGTCACCTGAATACATTACTGTACTTACAGCTCCAACCTATCTACCTCATAGTCTCTAAGGGGTCTTACTCCTTTCGGATGGGAAATC
>JAHLFQ010000243.1 GCA_018883705.1 Candidatus Cellulosilyticum pullistercoris | reverse complement strand
ATAAAGCACTAAGCATAATACCTGCAATTTCTTTTGGTGGCATAAGGTTATTTTCTTCGTACATTTTGCCAATAATAGTATTAGTACAACCAACGGGTTCTGCACGAAGATAAAGAGGATTACCAGTATCTAAGTTAGCAACACGGTGATGATCGATAATCTCAAGAATTTCTGCTTGTTCAATACCATCAGCACTTTGATCTCGTTCATTGTGGTCTACTAATATGACTTTCTTCTTTTGAATATCTAAGAGGTGACGTTTTGAAATAAGTCCTTTAACTTCACCTTCTTGATCAAGAATAGGGAAGTGACGATATGACGTATTAAGCATAATTTGCTTAACTTCATCTAGGTAATCGTCTGTTTCAAAGAAAGTTATATTTTCCTTTTTTAATATATTTTTAACAGAAATACTTTGTGAAACCATTTTGATTGTCTTAAAGAATGAAAATGGTGTGCAAATAATAGCTATTTGGCAATGTTCAGGAATATTAATCTTTAGATTATCCATATTTTGGTCGGTAATAATAACACAACCAGCACCTGAATTAAGTGCCTTTTCAATAAGATGATCATTAGCACCAGTAATAATAATATCTGTATTAGTAAGTGTTGATTCTTCAGAAATAGAAGCAGTTGTATAGACATCACCTAATACGTAAGCATGAGGGTAACTACCAGAAATAACCTTTCCTTGAAGTACTGAAGCAACGTTAATAAATGGTGTTCTATGATTCTTAAGAACAGAACCATCTGTAAGACCAATATAAGTCTTGGCAATATCAGAAACAGATATGACACCCGCTAATTTATTATCATGATAGAGAACAGGAATCATTTGACGTCCATTTTCTGTCATAACATCCCAAGCTTTTTTTACAGAATCCACCACATAAACAGGTGGTACTTGATAAAAATTCATATCATTAACTTGAGGTTTAATATTTTCTAATAATTTTGGCGCCTTAACACCAAAATAATCAAGAGCAAATTGTGTTTCTTTATTAACTTTACCTAGGCGTACGGCTTCGACATTGTCATATCCTAGAACACGCTTAAGATGAGCATAAGAAATACTTGCGCAAATAGAATCTGTATCTGGATTTTTATGTCCAAAAACATAGATTTTCTTATCCATAGTTATTCTCCTTGTATATGATTGTGTTGACTTTAATGACGCCTTAAAATTTGAGTTATATATATAAGTATATACGATTATAGTTTAAATGAAAATGTTAAATTTATTACATTTACTTGTGGAAAATTCAGTTATCTATTGTGTTTCAAGGCTTTAAAGATAAAATAAAGGATAGCAATATACAGGGATAATGTCAATAAAGAATTATAAAGTATTTGTTAAAAATAGGTAGAAAAGTATAAAAGTAAAAAATCGTTTCGAACATTTTATTGGCATAATAAGAAAATGTTCGAATTTTATTGATTTACAATTTGAATTTTGCTATGATAATCATGCTTAAGAAACTACTTATTTATAAGAAGTTCAGAAAGGAAGTGTAAAGAATGTCAACAAAGGTTGTTATTGGAGCACAATGGGGAGATGAAGGTAAAGCAAAAATTATTGATATTTTATCAGAAAAAGCAGATGTTGTCGTACGTACACAAGGAGGGAATAATGCAGGACATACTGTGGCTGTAAATGATGAATTTTATAAATTTCAGCTGATTCCTTCTGGTATTTTATATAAAGATAAAAAATGCATTATAGCAAACGGTGTAGTCATTGATCCTGAAGGTATTTTAAATGAAATAGATGGGTTAGTAGAAAAAGGCATTGATGTAAGTACATTAAAAATTAGTAATAGAGCGCATCTTGTTATGCCATATCACAAAGCATTAGATCAGGCAAAAGAATCTCTTAAGGCCAAAGAAGGTAAAGAAATTGGGACAACAATGAAGGGAATAGGTCCTTGCTATATGGATAAGGCAGAACGTAGCGGGATTCGTGTTTGTGATTTATATCATGAAGATGTTTTTGAGGCCAAAGTAAGAGAAAATGTAGTCGTTAAAAACGCTATGTTAAAGCATGTTTATCATCAAGAGGTTCAATTTGATGCAGAAGAAATTATTAAAGCTTATAAGACTTATGCAGAACGCTTAAAGGATTTTGTTGAAGACACAACAGTAACAGTTTATGAAGCTATTAAAGAAGGAAAAGATGTGTTATTTGAAGGGGCACAAGGTACATTACTTGACCTTGATATTGGAACTTATCCATATGTTACATCATCACATCCTATTACTGGTGGGGCATGTGTTGGTGCAGGAATCGGGCCAACAATGATTGATGAATGTATTGGAGTCATGAAGGGGTATATAACACGTGTAGGTAAAGGACCATTTCCAACTGAACTGTTTGATGCCACAGGCGACCGCATTAGAGAAGAAGGACATGAATTTGGAACTGTAACAGGTAGACCAAGACGTTGTGGATGGTTTGATGCAGTAATTGGTGAATTTGCAGTAAGAACGAGTGGCTTAACACAAATTGCTTTAAATAAAATTGACGTCTTAAAAGATTTAGAGGTTATTAAAATTTGCGTAGGTTATAAATTAAATGGTGAAGTCATTAAATATTTCCCAGCAAGTCTTGAAGACTTAGAAAAATGCGAGCCAGTATACGAAGAAATGGAAGGTTGGGGAGAAATTTCTCACATTCGTACGTATGAAGAACTACCAGAAAGTGTTAAAAAATATATTCATCGTATTGAAGAGCTTGTTGGATGTAAGATTACAATGGTAGGTGTTGGACCTAATAGATAGCAAAATATTGTGATTGGCTAATGAGTTGTTATAGCATAAGATGGGGCAATAGCTTCATATAATTAAGAGATAACCTATTTAGAACGTAGAAGAATTACTGTTTAAAAGTTTGAAATGTATATATAATAGAGTTATAATACAAGTAAATATTTTAATAGGAGGGAAAATATGAATACAAATGGTATGAATCAAGAAATGAATCAGTATTATGTGGATAGAGAAGCTGTTGTTAGAAAAACCATGGTAGGTGTTTATGGCTGGATGACTTTGGCATTAATTATTTCAGCAGTATCGGGTATTTATCTTGCAAGTAACTATCAATTACTATATACACTTGTGTCTTCATCACTTTACTGGGTATTTGCAATTGCAGAGATTGTAGTAGTGATTGCACTTAGTGCTAAGGCTGCTAAAATGAGTCCATTATCAGCTAAGATTTGGTTTATTGTTTATGCACTTCTTAATGGTGTAACATTTGGTGTGATTTTTGCAGCTTATGATATTGGAACAGTAGGTTATGCCTTCCTAGTAACAGCTATTGTATTTGCTGTAATGACAGTTTACGGTTATGTAACTAAGACAGATTTATCTAGTATCGGAAACTTATTTGTAATGGCACTTTTTGGATTAATGATTGCGACAGTCTTAAATTTCTTTATTCGAAGTGATGGCTGGACATTAGCACTTATGTATATCGGAGTTGTTATTTTTATTGGATTAATTGGCTATGACACACAGAAGATTAAGCAACTAGCATATCATGAAGGTAACGGTGTTCAAAATGCAAGTATTCTTGGGGCGTTAGTACTTTATCTTGATTTTATTAATATTTTCATTAGATTAGTTAGGATTATGGATAGAGATTAATAAAATATTTTATTTATTAAAAAAGACGGTTAGTAAAGTATATACTACTTTACTAACCGTCTTTTTTAATAAAGCCATAATAGATGCTACTTAGAATGAAATTAAGAAGCTTTGTCGGGAGGGCTAACAAGATTACAAAGCTCTGCAACAAAGGCATCATAATCACTAGGAAGCCAAAGCCCATTTTGAGAAGTAAATATAAAGGTTGACTCATTAAATGTTTGAGAAGGTGTTGCATTTTGATAACCTGCAATGAGATAAGAGATATATGCATCAGTTAAGGTGGTTAAGTAAAGAACTTCATCTGTAAATTGACTAATATCTACTTCTTTTAAGGCGGCACTCGTAGCCTGCTCATCAATAGCAGCATAATCAATATAAGAAGTAGAAAGTGTAACAAGATAATGATCACCTTCTTTTTGATCAGATGCTGTGGCTTGGAGTTTTTGAAGAGAGGCTAGATAAGCTTCTTGTACTTGTAATATTTTATGCTGATCAATGGTAATACGTCCATTCATACAAAGTTTTTCTGAGATTTGTGTCTGTAAGTTTTCTTTAATGTGTGAGGTGATAGCTTCTGCCGTTTCAGCTGGCATACCAAGTGAAATGATGTCTGATGTATTTTGTTTAATAATGAGATCGTAATAATTAAGAGCGATACTACTTGCAGAAGGTGACTTTTGGCAAGCGGTAAAAAAAAGTAGTCCTAGAATGAATAGAAAGCTCAAGATATATTTTTTCTTATGAAACATTCAATCGTTCATCTCCTAACTTGAGTGAGTGATATAATAATATCATAATATAAAAATGATACTGAATAGTCAAATAAATAGTGGGTGATTTTTTTATTATAATTTCGTAAGAAACGACAAGTTTTTTTGATTTTATGATATACTATAACGGTTGAAGGAGGAGGAAATATGTTTAAAAAGATTGTTCTAGGTGGATTAGCGCTTTTATGTATTTTAGGTGGGATTTTTATACACAATAAAATAATATATGTAGGAGAAGAAGTAGATCCTTTAACTTATTTTGATGAATTTAATAAGAATACCAATAACTTGGTATATGAAGATATAAGAATAGATTTAGATGAACCTGCAAAGCTAATAGATGGACAGGTCTTCGTTAGATACGAATTTGCTAACCAGTATGTAAGTGACACTATTTTTTATGATGAAGCAGAAAAAGTATTAACATTAACAAATGTAAGAGAGGTTGTCAGACTTTACGAAGGAGAAAATCAAATTACTTTTGCAGGCGTTTCAGGAAATTATATTTTAAAGCTTGAAAATGAGGGGTTGTACATAAGTGCAAACCTATTAGAGGAACTTTTTGGCGTAACAGTTGAGCAAGGCAGCAATGAAAGGTTGTTTATAGCGACTAATAATGCACAGGAACAAAAAATAGCTGTAACAAAAAAGAAAGCAAGTCTACGTACACATGCTAGGGAAAAATCTACAGTTATAGAGCAGCTTGGAAAGGGTGAACGCGTTTATGTTTACAGTGAAGAAGAGGGCTTTGTACGTGTTAGAAGTGAGCAAGGAATTGTAGGTTTTTTACCAAGTAGTGAAGTGAAAGATGAAGAAATAGTAGACAAAATAAGTATACCAGAAGTAGAGCAGTGGGAAATTAATCCTTTAAAAGAAACCGTTAAGTTAGTATGGGACCAAGTAAGTACCAAATCAGAAAAAGATTGGACAAAAGGGAAATATGCTGCTATCACTAATATTAATGTCATTGCACCTACTTGGTTTTCGTTTGGTGATGAAGTAGGTACACTAGAAGATAGAGGGCTAAAATCTTATGTAGATGCCGCTCATAATAGAGGGATTCAGGTATGGCCTATCCTAAGTCATAACTTTGAAAATACAGGATTAACCAAGACCATTTTATCAAGTACTAACAAAAGGCAATATGTGATTGATCAAGTCATTCAGTATGCAAGAACTTATGGGTTTGATGGGATTAATATTGATATAGAAAATATACAAACAGAAACAAGTGATGTATGGGTTCAATTTATGAGAGAATTGTATCCACAGCTTAAAGCACAGGGGCTAATTGTTAGTGTAGATGTTTATATGCCATCAGAGTGGTCTAATCATTATGAAAGAGAAAAAGTGGCAGCAAGTAGTGATTATTTTATGGTTATGGCCTATGACCAACATTGGTCAGGGTCAGAAGAAGCAGGCTCGGTTTCAGAAATTCCCTGGGTTGAAAATGGTATACAAAAGAATTTAGAAGAAGTACCAAAGGAAAAATTAGTACTAGGTATTCCTTTTTATACAAGATTATGGATTGAAAGAAGCAACGGGCTTAATGTGAAGTCCTATAGTATGGCTTCTATTCAAGAAGTCATTTCATCATGGGGCGTTTTACCAATTTATGATGAAGCCAGTGGACAAAACTATGTAGAGCATGTTCAAGAAGATGGTATTTATAAAGTTTGGTTAGAGGATTATGAATCTATCTCAAAACGTATTGCCTTAATGGAAAAATACGAATTAGCAGGTTATGGTGCTTGGAGATTAGGTTATGAAACATCAGATATATGGGATATCCTAAAAAAGGTTGAATAATAAGATTTAAAAAGACAAATTACTAAAAATAAGTGATTTGTCTTTTTATTTTTGTGATTTTAGGATAAAGGATATGTACAATAAGAATAATAAAATAAATAAGGACTATCAAAAGCATTATAAAGAAAAAGCAATTTATAAGCATCATCAAGGAAGTAAACAAGTGATTATATTTATTCATGGGATAATCGAAGGGCCTAAACAGTTTAGGCGCTTAGCACAAATTGCCTATGAGTTAGGATACTCGATTAATATATTACTTCTACCAGGACACGGTGGGAATGGTCGCTTTTTTGCGAGAACTTCTTATAAACAATGGGTAAGTCATGTCACTAGGCAGATTAAGTTAATGAAAACTAAATATGATGAAGTGATACTTGTAGGACATTCCATGGGGGCCTTACTTACCATATGTGAGATGGTAGCTCATGATGAAAAAATTAAATCTGCGGTTTTGATAGATCCTCCTATTAAGATCCATTTATGGCCAAGAGTTATAGAAGGTGCTATTAAAATTGGACTTGGGAAGATAAAGCCTTGGGAAAGATATACACGCGCAGAGTATCATGCAATAAGCGTGGGAAAAGCTTCAAACTTAGATTATTTAGGATGGGTCATTAGATATTGTGAGCTCTTTGCACTTATACGTTATGCTAAAAAACAGATTCACAAGATACGTAGACCTTTACTTCTTATCTTTGCGCAGAAAGATGAGTTTGTTAGTTTAAAGAGCAAAAAATATTTTAAAAATAATGATGCAGTTATACAAGAGGTTATTTTAAAAGACTCAGGTCACTTTTGCTACAATCATTGTGATTTACTAAGAGTAGAGAAGCTATTTAAAAATTTTATAGGGGTACAAAAAGTAAAAAATAAATAGCATGAAAACCTATAAAAAACATAAGTAAACAATGAATATAAAAAAACAACTTTAAGTAAAATAAGGGAGTAAAATAGGAGGGATAAAAAATGAAAAGAAGTAAAATCATATGGCTTCTTGTAACGGTACTTAGTATAAGTAGCGTATTGATGAATAAGCCTATACGATTACAAGCAGCACCAGGAAATGTTTTAACGAATAAAATTATTATAGTAGATCCAGGACATGGGGGTTTTGACCCTGGTAAACCAGGTATAACAGGACTAGACGAAAAAGATTTAAACTTGAAAATAAGTTTACTACTTAGAAATTATTTAGAACAGGCAGGAGCCATTGTTATTATGACACGTACTACTGATGATGATGTAGATGGTATGGATGGTGTTAAGCATAAGAGTAAGGATATGGTGCAACGAAAGAAGCTTTCTGAAGGTGGTGATATTTTAGTAAGTATTCATCAAAATTCCTTTACGCAGCCTAGTGTACATGGGGCTCAGACATTCTATAATAGTA
>JAHLFQ010000043.1 GCA_018883705.1 Candidatus Cellulosilyticum pullistercoris | reverse complement strand
TACTTCTCCATGTTCTATTGATTTGGTTGTAGTCATCTGAGTCACTGTGCCAACTTCAGCTTCAAACCTTTGGGTAAAGGTTGTTGTTGTAAAATGCTGTACTGGAACATTAATTCCTATTTCTTCTGTCTGCTTTTCCTGCTCCTGTAAGAAGCTCAGGTCTTGATCTGATGTTTCAGTGTCTTCACCATAATGCTCTATCGTTTTAATATTAGATTCATTAATTGTAGATACAGTTACCTCTTCATTTAACGTACTCTGGTTAGTCTCACTTGCTTGTAGCATTGATATAGAATTAGATTTATTTTCAATAGATATTTCTGTAAGTCCTTGTTCTTGTAAGGATTCCATCAGTGTATGTTGCATTGTATTCTGGTTACTTACTGTTTGAGTCTGCTCTTCAAAAGTACTTAATTTTTCAAATAATGCTGTAATACTTTTTAAGTTACTGGTATTCATAAGAAGTTCTGCAACACTACCTTGTCCACAGATTTCACTAATAAAATGGCTAAACCCTTCTTGACTCATTAAATCCTTAATTTCTAGTCCTAGATGATTTAACACTTCTTTAATTTCATCAATCGATACATTAAGCGATTGACCTACTAGTATTAAAATCTGTTCCTCTCTCCCCTGATTCTCTAATTCTTCCTCTTCTTGTATCTCTTTATTAACCCCTTTATTTGTGGTATCTGTTTTCTGAGTGATAGGTGTATGATTTTGAACCTTCTCATTATCTATAACTGCTTTATTATCATAAGACTCCTCTTTATGTCTTGAGTCATCTTTTTGAGCTACACTTTTAGTACTACTTAAACGATCATAAGTTTGTGAAGTGTTTTTTGCACGATTAAGTACTTTATCAAAAGATGCGTTTGATGTGAAATTTAATGCATTTTGACTACTTTCACTTATATTGGCTCCATAACCTATTCCAATTAGCAGGTTACCTAAATTCACCTGTCCCATAACATTACCCCATTTCCTTAATCTATAAGCTGATGATCTGGTGCAATAAGCTTAATAACTTGTGCAGCTGAGTCTGATGTCATTTCACCTAAAATAAGCGCTTTTCTATCTGTATTCATTCCTTCAAAAATGATTTGAATGAGCTCAGAATCAGTAGTTATTAATAATTCTAATGCTTTAGCAGCCTGTGTTTCATCCATCTCTCCAATGGTCTTTGACAAAGCTTTTTGTTTATCAGATAATAGCTTTTCACCCTTTAATGTTTTATAAATACGTTCAGCTGTATCTGGATAAACACTTTCAAATTGGTCAATGAACAGATCTGTATCTGTTTTTGCAACTTCTTCATCCCATGCTTCTTTTTGTGCTAAAAAATCAGTATACATCGCTTCATATTGTTTTAGACTTTCATTTTGAATACTTAGCTTAGTATTGCTCGCTTCTAATGTTTCATTTTCCGCTTTAAGCCTTTCTATTTCTTGCTCTTGGGACTTAACTTTAAGATTTAGCTCCTCTATAGAAAGTGTTTCTTCATTTAATATATCCGGAATAAACTGCTCAATGACAGGTATATTCTTTAATCCATTAAGTATAGACACTCTAAAAAAATAGATCAATCCTACCACAATTAAAATAATCAATACTCTCATGAGCCACTTCTTTTTCTTACGTTTCCTAAGGGTTAAAGATGGAGCCACTGGTGTTTCTTTATTTTTTTCAGTCAATACTCTTTTTTTACCCATACTCTAATCGCCCCCTCCCTTTTTCCCATATTTGTAAGTCACAATATCATCTAAAATACGTTGTTCTTCTCTTTTTTCTTCTTCCATAAACACTTCATTTTGAATCTCTTTTAAATTATCCAAAATCTTTCTTTCTTTAACGGCATCTAAAAGCGCTTCCCTTTTCTCTTCTATTTTTTTTTGCGCTACTTGAACCTCTTTATTCTTCGTTTCAATTGCATGTTCTATATAGGTATGATATGTATTAAATGCTCTCATACTTTGTAGATCTACGAATTGGCTATTATGAGATTTAACCCCTTGCAATGCTTCCTCTTTCTTCTTTATAAGTTGCAGTTTCTCATGAAGTAGCCTTTCTTTATATAAGGTTGCTACACCTAATTCTCTCTTCTTACTCTCTTCAACTTTCTCTTTTAAAGATAAAACAGATGCTAACTTAAATTTAAACATTTCATCACCTAGCCTACAATCTCTTGCATCCTATTTAATGTTTCTTCAAAGGCAACATGATCTCCTACTGCTTGGCATAAGAATGCATTAATAGCAGGCATCTTCTCAATTGCTAAATCAATCTCGCTACTACTTCCTTTGTTATAAGCTCCTACATTAATAAGATCTTCAGATTCTTTATAAATTGCCATTTGCTTTTTTATCTCAACGGCTAGTTTCTTATGAGTAGGAGAAGCAATATTACTCATTACCCTAGAAATACTTGCAAGTACATCTATCGCTGGATAATGCCCCTTATGAGCTAATTTTCTTGATAGTACAATATGACCATCTAAAATCCCTCTAGCTGTATCCGTAATAGGCTCATTAAAATCATCACCATCTACAAGTACTGTATACATTCCCGTAATGCTTCCCTTATCAGAGTTACCTGCTCTTTCTAATAGCTTGGGCAATTCTGCATATACTGAAGGTGTATACCCTCTAGATACAGGGGGTTCCCCAATAGCAAGGCCAATTTCTCTTTGTGCCATTGAAAACCTAGTAAGTGAGTCCATCATCAAAAGAACATCTTTACCCTGCTCTCTAAAATGTTCTGCGAGTGCTGTTGCAGTTTTAGCTGCTTTTAATCTCATAAGTGCTGGTTGGTCAGATGTTGCTACGACTACAATGGAACGTTTAAGACCTTCTAACTTTAAGTCATTTTCTATAAACTCTCGAACCTCTCTACCTCGCTCTCCAATAAGAGCAATAATATTAATATCTGAAAGTGCATTCCTTGCAATCATTCCCATCAGTGTACTTTTTCCTACTCCACTTCCTGCAAATATCCCTATTCTCTGTCCCTTACCCACTGTCAGCATACCATCAATTGCTCTTACACCTAATTCAAGTGGTGTTGCAATTCTATTTCTTAACAATGGATTAGGTGCACTATTCTCAATAGGCACTGAATACTTACAAAAAATTTCTTCACCATCGATGGGCTTCGCACGCCAATCTACTACTTTACCTAATAGACTTTCATCTACTTTAATACTGAGCTTATCACCAAAAGCTTTTACCTTACAGCCTGGTCCTATTCCTTGAAGTTCTCCAAGTGGCATAAGCATTAAATGCCCATCTCTAAAACCGACAACTTCTGCTGTAATGGTTTCTTTATTACCTCTTGATTCAACGGTGCAAATGTCACCAATATGGGCCATAGGACCTATTGATTCAATTCCCATACCAATTACCCTTGTGACTTCACCTGTGTAAGTCCATAAGTTTGTATTTGTAATTGCAGCATATTTTTTTATATCAATCATATTTACTCCTATGTTAAATCTTTTAAAATTCGTAGTTCTGATACAACCTTTCTTAACCCCTCATTAATGTCATATTCGATATTTCCTTGATTTGTAACAAGAACACACGTTGTATCATTTAACATTTCATCTACTTCAATGGCTGTTAACTTAGATAAACGATCCACGAGTTGATCTTTATCCTCTTGTAAGAGTGCCATCGTATTAGAGGATACAAGTAAAGTGACTTCCTCACTTACTTCCTCTTGTAATAATAGCCTTCTTACTACCATCTTAAGCCACTCTACATGGCCTGTTACCTCTTCACTGATAATATGCTGCAATAACGTAATGATTACTTCAACTACTTCACTTTCAATGGTCTCTAATATAGATTGTTTCTCATCTAATGCTGCCTTCTTAATTGCATCAGCTTCCTTTTCTGCTTGACTTATGATTTCTTCTTGCTTATAGTAGGCATCTGCTATCACTTTCGTTTCTCTATCCCTAGCATCTTTTTCTATGTTCTGAGCTTTCTTAGTGGCTTCTGAAATCATTTCCTCGACTTTATTATCAGCTTCTACTACTTTTTCTTGAAGTAAAGCTTCTAAGGCTTTTAATTCACTTTCTTTCTGGCTAATAGCTTCTAAATCTGTTTCTATTTCTACCTTTTTACATATACTTTCTACTTGAGTGACCATTCTATCTGATAGATCTAAAACGCTTCGGTTTCTAATCCTGCTACTTTTTATTATATTAGACAACTACTTCATCTCCTGCCCCACGTGAAATAACAATTTCACCTGCATCTTCTAGCTTACGAATAATATTAACAATTTTTTGTTGTGCATCCTCGACCTCTTTAACACGTTTGGGTCCCATATATTCAAGGTCTTCCTCAATCATTGCACCGAGGCGTTTAGAAACATTGGCCATGATAACTTCTTTAACTCTTTCACCTGCTCCTTTAAGTGCAATAGCTAGTTGATGATTATCCACTTCTCTAAGCACGCGTTGGATAGATTTATTATCCAGTGTTGTAATATCTTCAAATACAAACATTCTTTTCTTAATAACTTCTGCAAGCTCTGGATCTTCAATTTCAAGATTTTCCATAATATTTTTCTCTGTCGAACGATCTACTTGGTTGATAATATCAACAATTGAATCGATACCACCAACACTTGTATAGTCTTCAGATACCAGAGTAGAAAGACGCTTTTCAAACTCTTTTTCAATTTGGTTAATGACTTCTGGCGAAGCACGATCCATAAGTGCAATTCTTCTTGCCGTATCAGCTTGCATTTCTGGTGGCAGCACTCTAATAATCTCTGCAGATTGACTTGGTTTTAAATAAGATAAAATAAGTGCAATGGTCTGTGGATGTTCATTTTGAATAAAGTTAACAAGCTGTGATACTTCTGTTTTTCTAGCAAATTCAAATGGTCTAACTTGTAATGAAACGGTTAACTTATTAATCACTTCAACGGCTTTATCTGAGCCTAATGCTTTCTCTAAAAGCTGTTTTGCATAACCAATACCACCTTCTGCAATATATTCTTGTGCTAGACACATCTCATAAAACTCTTGTAACACTTCTTCTTTGGCTTTTGGAGAGACTGCCTTAATACTGGCAATCTCTAGTGTAAGTTGTTCAATATCTTCTTCTTTTAAGTATTTAAAAATCTTAGAAGATTTCTCCGGCCCAAGAGCAATTAGGAGCATCGCTGCTTTCTGTTTATTTGAATATTGTTCTTTTGCCACTTAAATCACTCCCAGTCTTCATCTGTTAACCAGTTGCGCAGTAAGTTTGCCACTGCTTCTGGTTTCTCATCTACAAACTTATCAATTTGTCGTTTTGTTTCTAGATTTTCTTTAATTTCAATTTCCTCAAGTTCAACCTGTTCTTTCACTGCTTTTAACATTTCCTCTACTTCTAGTTCAGGCTCAACTTCAACCACATCCTCTTGTTTTCTAAACTTGAGAATGACAAATGCAATAAGAATGAGTACGGCTACTACTAAAATATATGGTATCCAGTCTTTATAATCGATAACGTATGCTTCTTGATCTAAAAAAATCGGATTTTCATAAGCATTCACAACAACATTTTTTATTCCTGTTGCATTACGAATAGAATTGATAACGGTCTCATCAACATCTAATATTTTTTGTCCCTTATTTTCTTCTTTAAACTCACTCCAAGTTTTTCCTAAAAGTTGTACTTCTTCTTCTTTATAAAGTCGATTATTAATTAAATTAACTGCCAATGATGATTTATCTAAATCTACATCCCCTGAATTTTTCTTATAAATTGTGCTTTGCTTATTAGGCGCATATGTAATTTCTTTTTGACTATCTCTACTTTCTGAAGTAGCTTCACCTTCATTTTGATAGGTAATAGTATCTCCACCATTTGTGTCTGTCCCAGGTATATCCCCTGTACTCCCATTTTTAGAAGAGCTTTTTACTTCATTTTCCTGTATAATGACTCCTCTACTAGGGTCATCCCCTTGTGAAGAATAGTTTTCATTTGTTTCTTGATATTCATCGAAGTTAAGAATTAAATTAGGACTAATCCTTACGTCATCATACATATTCCCTATCAAATTAATAACCTTTTGTTTTAATTCATTTTCTGCTGAAGCTTTCAATTCTTGTTGCTTTCCTAATGATGTGCCCACCTCTTCAGGGCCAGAATAAAGTGTGACACCTGTACTATCTATAATAACAATATTCTTTGTATTTAAATTCTGCACACTCAAAGCTACATAATTTGCGATTCCTTCACATTGACTTGAAGTAAGCGGCTTACTTAAAGTTAGGAAAATACTTGCACTACTTTCTGCTTGTGACTGCAAATAAGCATTTTTCTCCTCTGGAACAACAAGCTCTACTCTTGCTTCTTGGACTCCCTCAATCTTAACTAAAGTATTTTGCAACGAATTTTTTAAGTATTCTTTGTTTTTTAGATTTAATTCATTCTGAGTTGTAGACATATCATTATTTAGTAGTTGCTCTAATGTCATTCCATTTTCTGTTACACCTGATGAAGCTGTATACATTAATGCTTCTTGATATTGATCTTCTACCACTTCAATATTGGTACTATTATTAATTACATGGTACTTAATATTATTTTCTGTCAATACATTGGCTACGTCAGCAATTGTTTTTGATTCAATATTTTCTGAAAAGAGTACTTTATATTTAGGTTGCATAAGAATAGAAATGATAATGATTGTAATGATAACTGCAACTATACCAATTCCAATTTGAATCTTTTGTTTCTTTGTTAGGTTATTCCATTTTTCTGTAACCTGATTTGACATTTGTTGAATTGTCTCTTGCAAATTATTCACCCTTCCTTATTCTAATCAGGTTTTAAATTGATAAATTAATAATTTCCTTATACGCACTTAACAGACCATTTCTAACCTGTAATGTATACTGTAACAAAATACTTGACTTTTCTTGTGCAACCATTAAATCTACTATATTATCATTTGCCCCTGTCATAAAATCTAATGTCTTTTGTGACACTTCTATTTCTGATGCTACATTAGATTCAATTAAACCTTTTGCTGCATCTAATGCATATTTAAAACTTTCATCTCCTGTTAACCCAGTATTATGGTTTGATTCTGTTACTATATTTGTATTCATGCCATTTAAAGATTGAATAGATGTCATCATTGGTTCCTCCACAAATTATTTACCAATTTCTAATGCTTTTGTAAACATAGCTTTCATAGAATTAAATGAATTGACGTTGGCTTCATAAGATCTACTTGCAGAGATCATATTTACCATTTCATCTATCACATTTACATTTGGCATTTCAACATAACCCTCTTTATTTGCATCAGGATGCGTTGGATCATATACAAGAGAACCTTCACTTTCATCTTCAACAATTTTTGCTACACGTACACCATTATTTCCACTTTGCTTCTTTCTATTTAAAATACTTGAAAAACTAGTTGATGATTCATTCTGTACCTGTTCGAACACAACACTCTTTCTCTTATAAGGGCCACCTTCTTCTGTTCGTGTGGTACTTGCATTTGCCATATTTTGAGAAATAATATCCAATCTAAGACGTTGCGCGGTAAGACCGCTTGCCGATGTATCTAGTGATCCAAAGAAACTCATTTTATATTCCTTCCCCCTACTTTAAATTCTGAAGTATTGTTTCAAAGCGATTAAGTTGTGCTGTAATCCTTGTGACCAATGTATTGTATCTCAACTCAACTTTTGTTTCTTCGCTTCTTTCTATTTCTATATCTACATTATTGCCATCCATTCTATAGGATGATGTTTGCTTATCCGTATATATCGGAGCCTCTAACTGATTGAGATCAATATCAGATACCCCTTTACTTTTAATCTCTTTTGCTAAAACTGATTCAAAATCAATATCTTGTCTCTTATAATTAGGTGTATCTACATTACTTATATTTTGGCTGATTAATTCTTTTCGTATTAATGTTGCATCAATAGCCTTATTTACTAAATTAATATTGGTGAAAATATCCATTTTCTTTCTCCATTTTACTTTATATTATAAATTTTTATAGTTATATAATATATTCTATATTTTGATATACTATAAGTAATTATAGCTTTATACCCACTTTTTCGCAATAATTATTAACAAACAAACAAAATATATGTATATTTTTTCAGAAAAAACATTTAAACGCACAATTATACAAATTATATCTTTTTTTAATTTCAATAATTAATTACAATTGTACGTTTTATTTATTATAATCATTATATCTTTTTCACATAATAACCATCATTAAACTTTCTACTAAGGCAGTAATCAGTGCAATTCCCATTCCCTTTAATATAAAAGCAGGATAACTTTTTTGCACCCTCTCACCAAACACTTGATTCTTCTTTAAAATACAATCTTCCAGATAAAGTAAATAACTTAGCATTATAATCCCTTGAATACCAAAGGTAAGCATTCCCATCCACATACCTTGTAATCCGAAACATACATAAAGTGAAGCTATAGAGAAACCGTATGAAAAAATATATATAAAAACTAACATCAAACATAGAGGCGTCAAAACTGTAAACAGTCCCAAAGCCCATACAAGGGTACATCTTTTAAAATAAACAATCGATGCAGTAATAAAATGCCTTATTTCAAATTTCATATCTTCTTGAATTAGATAATGCTCCAATATTTCCTTAGATAGCTGTTTTGTATAATCTAAGTAAATCACATAAAGTGTACTACTTACTATTGCTAATGCTAATAGAAATAATACACTTTTTCTTACCTTAAAAAACTCTTTCCATTCTTCGCTACCCATCTTCATCACCTCATAAACAATTTGTCCCTAATATAATTTATGAGATGTTATGCTAGAATATGCTATAATAAAACTTAGATAACTTCTAAAGAAGGGGGGATAGATATGTGGAAAGTTTGGCTTATTGTTGCTGTTATCTTTGCTATAACAGAAGTTTGTTATAATGGTTTCTTTTTATTGTGGTTTTCAATAGGTGCTCTTGTCGCCTTAATAACTTCCTTATTTTTACATAACTTTTTATTAGAGAGTATTATTTTTCTAACTGTTTCATTCATCTTACTCCTTACATTGAAAAAATATTTTATCAAAAAACTTTCTAATAAAAAAGCATTCGCTACGAATACCAATCAACTCATCGGAAGTCACGGTACTGTCATAAAACATATCGGACAAAATAATTTAGAAAGTGGACTTGTTAAATTAGACGGCGAAGTTTGGTCTGCTATATCTGATTCTAATCATTCCATTTCAGAAGGTAGCCTTGTAGAAGTAAAGGCCATCAAAGGTGTACGTCTTATCGTTACAAGTATCAAAAAGTAATCGCTAACTACTTAGTTACTTTTAAAAATCTATAAAGAAGTAATCCATTCAAATATAACAAAAAAAGATGCCTTAATAATAAAGGCATCTTTTTTGTTATTAATCCTTATACACGTACATGTCCTTCTACACCAAGTAATGCTTCATTTTCTTTCAGCAATGGATAAATAATATTTCCAAGAAAATCTTCTACTTGCATGGCTGCACATCCAATAAAGTTCTCTGGCTTTAATATATTACGTAACTCTTCCTCTGACATTTTGAAATGATCATCCTTTAGAATACGTTCAATAAGGTCATTCTCTCCACCTTCTTGTTTTACAACAGCTGCAGCCTCCATAGAAAGTACACGAACACGTTCATGAAGCTCTTGTCTATCTCCACCACGTTTAACACCTTCCATTAGGATTACCTCTGTTGCCATAAATGGAAGTTCTGCCATAATATGCTTATGAATAACTCTTGGATATACAACTAAACCATCTGCAACATTCATGTAGATCTCTAAAATTGCATCTACTGCAAGGAAAGCTTCTGAAACTGCAATACGTTTATTAGCACTATCATCAAGCGTTCTTTCAAACCATTGTGTAGACGCTGTAATGGCAGGATTTAAAGTATCACAAATGACATATCTAGCGAGCGAAGAAATACGTTCTGTACGCATCGGGTTACGTTTATAAGCCATAGCAGATGAACCAATTTGATTTTTTTCAAAGGGTTCTTCTATTTCTTTTAAATGCTGTAAGATACGAATATCATTACTAAATTTATAAGCTGATTGTGCTACTGAACTTAATACATTTAACACGATTGAATCGAATTTTCTTGTATAAGTTTGCCCAGTTACTGGGTAAACCGCTTCATAACCAAGTTTTTTCGCAATTGTTTCATCCAAAAGTTTTACTTTCTCAAAATCACCTTCAAATAAATTTAAGAAAGTGGCTTGAGTACCTGTTGTTCCTTTAGCACCTCGTAGACGTTTATGTGCTAAAACATGCTCAATTTCTTCTAAATCTAACCATAAATCTTGTATCCATAGTGTTGCACGCTTACCTACTGTTGTAAGCTGTGCAGGCTGTAAATGTGTGAAACCAAGTGTTGGCATTTCTTTATATTCATCTGCAAATTTTGCTAATTTATCAATCACATTAATTAATTTCTTTTTAATCACTTCAAGTGCTTCATACATAATGATAAGGTCTGTATTATCTCCAACATAACAACTTG
Organism: Candidatus Cellulosilyticum pullistercoris; assembly: GCA_018883705.1. Lineage (GTDB taxonomy): Bacteria > Bacillota > Clostridia > Lachnospirales > Cellulosilyticaceae > Cellulosilyticum > Cellulosilyticum pullistercoris. The sequence continues at coordinate 12,183 of JAHLFQ010000043.1, read as the reverse complement.
TAGCCCCTAAGTGGATAATAGGCATAGCTTTTACTGCTTGTTCCCCATATGCATGAACATGAGCCATCACATCATGTCTTACTTTTCTCTCCCATGCTTCTGCGACTTCATAGTTAATATCTTCACTATACTTTCTAAGCTCTTCAACCTGTTCACTTGTAATATTTAAACCAAGTTCTTGTTGGGTTTCAGCTAAAGTTACCCATAATTTTCGCCAAGTTTTAAACTTTTTTTCTTCTGAAAATAAATAAAGCATCTCACTACTTGCATATCTCCCTTGCAAAGGGCTTTTATAAGCGTCTCTCATAATTACATCCTTTCGCCATATGTATTATTAATTTTATTATAAAATCAAAGAGGGAAAATAGCAACGCTTTTATGAACGTTTTTATCTCTATTTGATTTTTCGTTCGATTATTGTCTATTTTTTAATAGTATTCCAAAAAACTATCCATTTATTCAATATGCAAAATAAAAGAAGTGATGCCAAGGCATCACTTCTTTTATTTTGCATATTCGGTTGCACGTGTTTCACGTATAATACTTACTTTAATTTGTCCTGGATACTCCAAATCATTTTCGATACGTTTTGTAACATCTCTTGCAAGAAGTACTAATCCATTATCATCAATCTCATCTGGTACTACCATAATTCTTACTTCACGTCCTGCTTGTATTGCATAAGATTTATCAACCCCTTTAAATGAAGTTGCAATCTCTTCAAGTTTTTGTAGACGTTTAATATATGTTTCTAACGTTTCACGTCTTGCACCTGGTCTAGCAGCTGAAATCGTATCTGCTGCCTGTACAATGACGGCAATCGCTGTTTCTGGATCTACATCGCCATGATGTGCTTCTACTGCATTAATAACAATAGCATTTTCTCCATATTTTCTACATAAATTTGCTCCAATTGATACATGTGAGCCTTCCACTTCATAGTCAACAGACTTACCAATATCATGAAGCAAACCTGCACGTTTTGCTAAACGAACATCTAAACCTAACTCACTTGCCATAAGCCCTGCTAAATTAGAAACTTCTATTGAATGACGTAGTACATTTTGTCCATAACTTGTCCTGAATTTCATCTTACCTAACAGACGAATTATTTCAGGATGTAGCCCATGCACACCTGTTTCAAAAGTTGCAGCTTCACCCTCTTCACGAATAATAACTTCAACTTCCTTCTTAGCTTTCTCAACCATTTCTTCAATGCGGGCTGGATGAATACGCCCATCTACAATTAATTTTTCAAGTGCAATACGTGCAATTTCACGACGAATTGGATCAAATCCTGATAAAATAACTGCTTCTGGTGTATCATCAATAATGAGATCAATACCAGTAAGTGTTTCTAACGTTCTAATATTTCTTCCTTCGCGTCCAATAATGCGACCTTTCATCTCATCATTTGGAAGTGGTACAACAGATACTGTTGTATCTACAACGTGATCTACTGCACACTTTTGAATAGCATTTGTAATAATTTCTTTTGCTTTTTTATCCGCTTCCAATTTAGTTTTAGCTTCTATCTCTTTAATCATGATAGCAGATTCATGTTTTACTTCTTCTTCAATGGTTTTTAAGAGATATTGTTTAGCTTCTGTTAAAGTCAAACCAGAAATACGCTCTAACTCTTGCAGTTGTTTTTCTCTTAAAGCTTCTACATCTTCTCTTGTTCTTTCTACCTTATCCATTTTTCTTTGAAGTTGTTCTTCTTTTTGTTCAATAGCACTATTTTTCTTATCTAAGTTTTCTTCTTTATGGACAAGTCTTTTTTCTAATTGTTGTAATTCACTTCTTCTTTCACGTACTTCTTTGTCTAATTCATTTTTTAGTTTAATATTCTCTTCTTTTGCTTCTAATAAGATCTCTCTCTTTTTTGCCTCTGCTGCTTTAATAGCATCATCTATAATTTTTCGAGACTTTTCTTCTGCTGAACCAATTTGAGCTTCTGCTGTACGTTTTCTATATGAAGATCCGCAGAAAAAGGCTATTATTCCAACAACTACTCCAAATAAAATAAATCCTATAATGATTCCCACTTGTTCTATCTTTACCACCTCCCACGATTATCAATGTGCAAATAACATTATAATTGTATATCTTTTTAAAAATGCTGTCAAGCATAGGCTTTATAAGGCTTATAACTTATTTTCTTTGTGTTCTTGTACACTAAGATTTCACCAAGAAGTCCTCTTTAAATTCATCATATATAAACAAAAAGAAGACAGCACTTATGACTATCTTCTCTTTCCTTTATTTATTCCATTTCATTACTTTCAGCTTCTAAAATGGACTCATTATCCTTATTTTCTATCGTACCTTCGCTACTTAAAGTGGCCACTCCATAGTGACTTCTTACTTTATTTTCAATTTCAAATAAAAGCTCCGGATGTTCTTTAATATATTCTTTTGCATTTTCTCTACCTTGACCTAGACGTAAGTCACCATAAGAATACCATGCTCCACTTTTATTAACAATGTCAACATTAGCAGCTAAGTCAAGTACATCCCCTTCTTTTGAAATACCTTGACCATACATAATGTCAAATTCCGCTTGTTGGAATGGTGGTGCTACTTTATTTTTAACAATTTTTACGCGTGTACGACTTCCAATAAATTCGTTACTTTGTTTAAGCGTCTCAACCTTACGTACATCCATTCTTACCGATGCATAGAATTTAAGAGCTTTACCACCTGTTGTTGTTTCTGGACTACCAAACATCACACCCACTTTATCACGTAATTGATTGATAAAGATAACCGTACATTTTGATTTACTAATAACTCCTGTTAATTTTCTAAGAGCTTGTGACATCAATCTAGCTTGAAGACCCATATGTGAATCTCCCATATCGCCTTCAATCTCTGCACGTGGTACTAAAGCAGCTACAGAGTCCACAACAATGATATCAATTGCACCTGAACGTACCATTGTTTCTGCAATTTCTAATGCTTGTTCCCCATTATCTGGTTGTGAAATATATAATTCATCAATATCTACACCTAATTTTCTAGCATAAGCAGGATCTAGGGCATGCTCAGCATCAATAAATGCTGCAATTCCTCCTTGCTTTTGTACTTCTGCAATCATATGAAGTGTAACGGTTGTCTTACCTGAAGATTCTGGACCATAGATTTCAACAATTCTTCCCTTAGGAAGTCCACCTACACCTAATGCAATATCTAAGCTTAATGATCCAGTAGGAAAAGTCTGAACATTCGTGTCTGTTGCTTCTCCTAACTTCATAATTGAGCCTTTACCGAACTGTTTTTGTATTTGTGAAATGGCCGCATCTAATGCCTTTTTTGATTCATCATTCATTTTATCACCTCATTAGTAATCGAACATTTGTTCTAATCTCATTATAACTAATTTTTTCTTGAATAGCAAGTAAAATTTATTTCAATTTTTTATAAAGCTTAAATAGAATATTTTTTACTGTTTTCTCACGTATTTCTTGTCTTGTACCACTTAATTGTAATTTATATACTTCTGTTCCTTCTGGAAGTGAAATTCCAATATACACAAGCCCTACAGGCTTTTCTACTGTTCCTCCACCTGGACCAGCAATCCCAGTTGTCGATAAACCAATTTGCGTCTTTGCCCTTCTTCTAATGCCTTCAGCCATTTCTCTTGCTGTTTCTTCACTTACTGCGCCTACGCGTTGTAATGTCTCTTCTTTAACATCTGCATAACGCATTTTTGCTTCATTGCTATAAGTAACGACACCTTCATTAAAACAGCTAGATACACCACCACAATTGATAAGTGTTGCTGCAACTAAACCTCCTGTACAAGATTCCACTGTAGAAATAGAATAACCTTTCTCTATTAAACGCTTCACTATATTTTCTTCAAGCTTTTCATTATTATAACCAATCACAAAATCTTCTAAACATTTTTCTATCTTATCTTTAATATTTGCTATTTGCTGGTTTACCCCATCTTCTGTTTTTCCATAGACTACAATTCTTACAATCACTTCGTAATTTCCTACGTAAGTTGCTACACTCCCCCATTCATAAGTACCCAGTAGAGGCTTGATTCGAGATGCCAGTTCACTCTCACCTATCCCAAAGCAATGTATGTCTAGGCTTCTAAAGACTTGATCTACCTTTTGTCTAAGATAAGGTAGTACATATTCTATAAACATAGCTTTCATTTCTTTAGGTGGACCAGGAAGTAAAATAATGGTATGACCATCCACTTCAAATAAACATCCTGGTGCCGTTCCACAATGATTAGGTAGAACTTTTGCTTTCTTAGGAAAGGCTGCTTGTTTTTCATTAATGGTTACCATTTCTCGATTTAGTCTTCTAAAGTAAGTCTTTAATTTTTCTAATTCCTCTGGAAGCATCACTAGTTCTTCCCCTAACAGATGGCATACTGCTTCTTTAGTTAAGTCATCCGGTGTAGGTCCTAAGCCACCTGTAATAAAAATGACATCTGCTCTTTGCATCGCCATCCTAACTGCCTCTTGTATAGCACTTTCTTCATCACAGACCGCTACCATACATTGTGGTATGATGCCTAGTTCTTGTATACTCTGTGCAATATAGCTCGCATTAGTATTTACAGTGTGGCCATATACAATTTCATTTCCTACTGCAATAATCTCAGCCTTCATCTTTTAACTTCCTTTCTTATTTTTTCCGTGCATATTATCATACAATACTCAAAATATTATACCATAAATACGCTTTTACCGTTACACCCTAACTTTAATTAAGTTTGATGTTTGCTAAATAATAAAAAAAGAAGGTATTATCTGTTACCTTCTTCTTGGCGCTCCTTATCCAAAAATGCTTCCCTACACTCCCATGAGCAAAAGAAATATTCCTTTTCACCTTTTACAACGCGATATGCCTTTTCCTTCTCAATCTCTTGCCCACAGATGACATCTGTTACTCTTTCTTTTACAGGTTCTACCGGTTCTTTTGCCATTGGATTTCTTTCTATAATTTTTACCTCGCCATTTATAATGGTTATCCCTTGAATATTAGGATTATCTTTATGCATCTTAATTATTTTTCTAATCTTAAATAAATAGCGCAATAAATTAAATAGGCTAATCATTCCAATAAATACGATCATATTAAAAAAGAATTCCATTATCATCATACACCTCTTTTACCTTTCATCTTATAACTTATTATAGCTTATGCATATGAATAAAATTTAAACATGCCTTTTCTCTCATTGATCCCTTTTATACCTGGCATCAATCATTCATTATTTATTTCAAGATATCAATGACATATATGAGCTACTTTCTTCTATAAAATATAAAAAGAGAGCTTATCAGTAAAGCTCCCTCCTCTATCTATTCACATCCTAGATGTTTATATTGACTTCTTCTAATTCATTTATCTCTTCCTCTTCGTTAGATGTCATGGCTAGTTTCCTTTTCTCTTCTCTTGCTGCTTCTTCTATGTAATTAGTAAAAACCTTCTGAATCATAAAAGATTGTCCCAAAACAATAACACTTGGTGCTACCACAATAGCAAATGGAAACTGAATAACACAGAATACAACAATTGCAATAACTGCTAAATTAGCAAGTGTTGTGACTAAATGCTTATGTGTCATAATAAGTGCTGTCCTCATCATACTTGCCGATTTCATCTCAAATCTAGAAAGAAGGGCCCATAAATATGCAGTAAAATTAAACAATTCAAATGCAAACAAAATAGTAATAGGAACTATAAATTTTAATGAGTTTGATTGGTTTGGAATCAAAACACCTTCTATAATAAATGAACAATATAAGCTAAAACTAATAAAACCAATTATTATTAGGATTGAAAGTGGTACAGACTGCCTAAAATTCTGACTAAAACTCTTAAAGAAATCCTTAGCAACATAAGTTGTTTCTCTTCTTACTTTTTTCCCTAATACGTAATAAAGTGCTGTTGTAGAAGCACCAATTGTTACAATTCCTAAGCAACATACCCACCATAATAGCGCTAAAATAATAATATCTGCTATTTCCCCCATGAAAACCCATATAGGAGCATCTAAATCAAAAAAACCAGACATATCTTTTTGTCCTCCTCGAATAAATAATAATGATAGCATAAGTATACTATAATTTTATATCATTTACTACAATATCATTATAATGTGTGTTTTTTATAAAACGAATTAATTAATTGTTTTTTATAGGTGATTTTTATATTGATATTATTTTAAAATAATTCTTACTTTATTTTAAAAAAAATATTGAAATAAGTTTACACTGTTGTATAATTATACATAATATCTTATATATATAAATTTATTTAATAAGGGGGATTTATTAATGAAAGATAAAGTTGTTTTAGCTTATTCAGGTGGTTTAGATACTTCAGTTCTTATTCCATGGCTTAAAGAAAATTATGATTATGATGTCATTGCTGTCTGCATAAACGTTGGCCAAGATGCTGAACTTGTTGGTTTAGAGGAAAGAGCCCTTTCTATGGGTGTTAGTAAAGTCTATATAGAAGATGTTAAAGATGAATTTATGAAAGAATATGTTTTTCCAATGGTACAATCAGGTGCTATTTATGAATCCAAATACTATCTTGGTACTTCTATAGCACGTGCTATTATTGCAAAAACACTTGTCCGTATTGCACTTAAGGAAAATGCTGTAGCCATTTGTCATGGTTGCACAGGTAAAGGAAATGATCAAATACGTTTCGAACTTGGGATTGCCGCTCTTGCACCTCATTTAAAGGTGATTGCACCTTGGAGAATTTGGAATATCTCTTCTCGTGAAGAAGAAATTGAATACCTTGAACAACGTGGTTTACCTGTTCCAATGAAAAAAGAAGACAGTTATAGCCGTGACCGTAATATGTGGCATATTTCTCATGAAGGTCTTGAACTTGAGAATCCATGGAATGCACCTAATTATGAACACTTACTTAAACTAGGTGTTTCTCCAGAAAAGGCACCTGATAAAGCTACTATTATTTCTTTAACCTTTAATCAAGGTATTCCTACACACTTAGATGGTGTTGCTATGGAACCATCTGCACTCCTTGAGAAGCTTAATGAGTTAGGCGGTTCAAATGGCATTGGTATTGAAGATATTGTAGAAAACCGTGTCGTTGGTATGAAATCTCGTGGTGTCTATGAAACACCCGGTGGCACTATTTTATATGCTGCTCATCAAGAATTAGAACATTTAACACTAGATCGTGAAACTTATCGTTATAAACAGGAAGTTGCACTTCAATTTGCTGACTTAGTATACAATGGTAAATGGTTTACGCCACTTCGTGAAGCACTACAAGCTTTTGTAACAAGTACACAAAAGGTTGTAACAGGTGATGTTAAATTAAAACTTTATAAAGGAAATATTATCCCACAAGGTGCAAAATCTCCTTATTCTTTATATAGCGAATCTCTTGCAAGCTTTACAACAGGTGATCTATATGATCATAAAGATGCTACTGGATTTATTACCTTATACGGTTTACCACTTCGTGTACGTGCATTAATGGAAGCTGAAAATAATAAAAATAACAAATAGTTATCCTACTTATAGGAGGTTTATTTATGAAATTGTGGGGCGGCCGTTTCGCCAAAGAAACAGATCAACTAACAGACCACTTCAACTCTTCTATTTCCTTTGATATGAGGCTTTACAAACAAGATATCATAGGAAGTATTGCTCATGTAACCATGTTAGGCCATCAGGGTATTATTACAAATGAAGAAAGTTGTGCGATTATAAAAGGCTTAAAAGATTTGTTAGACGATATTGAAAAAGGTAATATCACATTCAATGAAAAAATGGAAGATATTCATATGAATATTGAAGCATTACTTACCGATCGTATCGGAAAAGTTGCCAAAAAAATGCATACAGGCCGTAGCCGCAACGATCAAGTTGCTCTTGATATACGACTCTATACCAGAGATGAGATTTTAGTGCTTAAAGCATTTCTCAAAGATTTAATGTCTACTGTTCTTGAGCTTGCTAAAAAACATAGTGAGACCATTATGCCTGGTTATACACATTTGCAACGTGCACAACCTATTACTTTGGGACATCATCTTATGGCTTATTTTGAAATGTTTAAAAGAGATTATAAACGTCTTGATTTTACCTATGAAAATACAAACTATTCTCCGTTAGGAAGCGGTGCTCTTGCTACCACCACTTATCCTCTTGATCGTGAATTTGTAGCAAAAACCTTAAGCTTTTCAGATATATGCGCTAATAGTATTGACGGTGTTTCAGATCGTGACTTCTGTCTAGATCTACTTTACAGCTTATCTGTACTTATGATGCACCTAAGTCGCTTCAGCGAAGAAATCATTCTCTGGAGTTCTCATGAATTTCATTTTATAGATTTAGATGATGCATATAGTACAGGTAGTTCTATCATGCCACAGAAGAAAAACCCAGATATAGCAGAACTTGTACGTGGTAAAACAGGGCGCGTCTATGGTAATCTTATGAGTCTACTTACTACGATGAAAGGGCTTCCTCTTGCCTATAATAAAGATATGCAAGAAGACAAAGAACGATTATTTGATAGCATTGATACTCTTAAAATGTGTTTACCAATCTTTACGCGTATGCTCGCTACCTTAACCGTATGTGAAAAAAATATGTATGAAGCAGCTTCTAGTGGTTTTACGAATGCAACTGATGCAGCTGACTATCTTGTCAAAAAAGGATTAGCCTTTAGAGATGCTCATGAGGTTATTGGCAAACTTGTTTTATACTGTGTGACACATCAAACTTCTCTTGAAGATTTGCCATTAGCTATCTATAAGTCCATTCATCCTATCTTTGAAGAAGATGTTTATGAAGCTATTTCTCTTAGCACTTGCGTCAAAGGACGTCAAGTTAAAGGTGGACCAAGTCCTGAGGCACTGAGTGATCACTTTAAAAAGGCTCATCACTTCTTGACACTTATTGATTCATGATTCATACAAATGAACGACTGATATGCTTTCATTAATAAAATCCATGCAGAACTAGAAATCTATTCTCACTCTGCATGGATTCTATCATTTGTAAAGACTATTCATACTTGATAACTAACTTCTTCTTATGTCTGTACCTAGCCTCTTGGCAAACCAATAAGTTCCTTTAAAATAGACCGATACTTAAAATAATTTAAAATTTCTTCTTCATAAACATGCATCATAAGAAGCAACTTATTTCCTAACTCATTCCATAAGGAACGTTCCATTTGCCATCTTTCATAAATCTCTCTAGCTTCATCTGTAGATTGCGCCTCATAGAATGTGGTTAAAAAATCATTGACTTCTTGTTGATCTTCTTTGAGCTGCCTATCCAGGCTTATCGCTACTTCATCTAATATTTGAATAGGAAGCTGCTGAAAATGCCTGATAAACTGATAAAGTTCTTCGGGCTGTATAATAATTTGTGTATGTGGCATAGCTGCATATATCCCATTGCGATAAGGTAAGTATAATCCAATAAGTGCAAAGTCTATAGGCTCACGTAGGCTATTTAATACCTTAAAAAAGTAAGAACGTCTTGCTATACTCAGTTTGCTTACTAGCTGCCAATAGATACCGTTATGGGTATAGATCATCCATTGTTCTTTTTGATTGTCTGAACACCATTTTATAAGCTTCATTTTTTTCCTTTTTGCTTAATTATACCCTTATACGATCTATTCTAAACCTCTTAGCCACTATATTCAAAACTCATTACTTTACCATCTTGAAGATTAATATTAATAAGTAAATACTGCTCTTGGTACTGATAAGTTAGGGATTGAATATACTCTGCACCCTTTACTTTATTTATTTCTAAAAGTGAGACTTCTACTCCTTCTGGTATCATTTGATGTGTTTTTATAAAATCCCTACCAATTTGTTCTAACTGCTCATCTGTATAATTTAAAGGTTCTACCGTACTATAAATGCCATAATACAAGCCTCTAAGTGCCTTAGTCTTCTCATCAACCATAATTTGATAAGAATAAAGCTGGCCTTCTACTGGCTCTTTTTCTTGCTTTCCTAATAAAACAAGAAGTTCAGAGTTATTACTTGCTTCATCCCTTGGTATGTATCTTGTAGCCGTTTCTGTCATTTCAATTTCTTCATCTATATTTACGTCAAAGTAAGTTTTTAGATTTTCTTTAGCAAGCTCATTAAGCTGGTTAATGACTCCTTCATCTGTTACAGTTTCTTGTGTGTAATTGCTTCTTCCACACCCTGCTGTCATAAGCATTACACTCATTACTAAACACCCTAAAGCAAATATCTTTTTCATTAGTACCTCCCAGTATCTTATATAGTCTTCATTAGTATATCTTATTTTTTATATTTTTACAAAAAAGCTTGTAGAAAATATGAAAAGGAAAGCTCTTTCATGCTCTCCTTTTTAATCTCTTACCTAACTTCCTTCTTAGTTTTTACTATCTCTTCGTCCGTCTTTCCTCCTACTAACTTTTCTGCCGTAAAAATTTTTTAACTTTAAATACACATATACTAAAGGGTGCTATGTTTATAGTCATGCTTTGAGACCTATTATGCCAAGGAATAATCTGTGTCTTAATTTCTTCAGTATTCGTTCTGCCCATCCCTCCAAAAAGCCTATTATCACTATTTAATACTTCTATATAAGTTCCTAAATAGGGGACACCTATTCGATAATCAGCCCACTCTATATTAGAGAAGTTGATAACAACTACTAAATCTTCGGTACATTTTGTGCCTTTACGTACAAAAGATAATATCTTTTGCCTAGCATTACTACAGTCAATCCATTCAAAATTTTTATAGCCATTGTTCATTTCCCAAAGTGCCTTTTCATTTATATATAAATGGTTAAGTGCTTTGACAAACTCCCTTATGCCTTGATGCTCTGGCTTTTCTAATAAGCACCATTCTAATTCTGTTTCTTCATTCCATTCTTTCTTTACAGCAAATTCATTGCCCATAAATAACATTTTCTTACCTGGATGTACAAATAGATAGCCATACGCAACTTTTAAATTTGCATATTTTTCTTCCATATTTCCTGGCATTTTATAAAGCATGCACTGTTTCTCATGAACAACTTCATCATGAGAAAGTACCTGTATGAAATTTTCACTAAAGGCATACATTAAGCTAAACGTAATTTTACCAAATTCTCTTTCTCGATATGTAGCAGGTGTGCTCATGAAAGCTAAAAAATCATTCATCCACCCCATATTCCACTTAAATCCAAAACCAAGTCCACCCTCATCTACAGGATGGGATACTTTAGGCCAAGCCGTGGATTCTTCAGCAATCATCGTAATACCTGGTACTCTTAAATAAGCTACTTCATTCAGATGTTTAAGAAACTGAATGGCCTCTAGATTTTCATTCCCACCAAACTTGTTGCGTACAAAGTCCCCATCTCTTCCATAATCTAAATAAAGCATAGAAGCAACTGCATCTACTCTAAGACCATCTATATGATATCTTTCTAGCCATGATAATGCACTTGCAATTAAAAATAACGCTACCTGTGGCCTTTCATAATCAAATATAAGCGTTCCCCAGTGCGGATGATGGGCCTCTTTTTCATCTGATTTTTCATAGAGCGGATAACCATCAAACTTTTCTAGTGCAAAGGCATCTTTGGGGAAATGCGCAGGTACCCAATCTAGAATAACGCCAATACCATTTTGATGTAACACATCAACAAACTTCCTAAAGTCATCTGGGTTCCCATAGCGACTTGTTGGTGCAAAATAGCCTGTTACTTGATATCCCCATGAACCATCATAAGGATGTTCCATAATCCCCATCAGTTCTACATAGGTATAACCCATCTCCTTAATATAAGCTGCCAGTTCTGTTGCTGCCTCTTGATAGGAATAATAGGTCCCATCTTTATGTCTTCTCCAAGAACCAATATGTACTTCATAAATAGACATGGGAGACCGAGAAAGTTGCTTCTTTTCTCTTGCCTTCATCCAGTTGCTATCTTGCCATTTATACTGCCTTTCATCAAAAATAACCGAAGCATTATTAGGTCTGACCTCATAATACGTTGCATACGGATCAGATTTGTAAAGTAGTTTACCTTCTTCTGTCTTAATTTCATATCTATAGCTTTCACCTGTCTGTAGTCCTGGTATAAAAAGTTCCCATACACCATGACTTGCAATAAAACGCATACTATGCCTGCGTCCATCCCAATTATTAAAACCCCCTAT
>JAHLFQ010000042.1 GCA_018883705.1 Candidatus Cellulosilyticum pullistercoris | reverse complement strand
AGTTATTGGTGATAACGAGTCACATAGTGTGGCTACATTTATAAAAGAACATTATGAAAAGAGGAGGAGATAATATGCTAAGAGTAGGTATGGGATATGATGTACACCAGTTAGTCGAGGAGAGAAAATTAATAATTGGAGGGGTAGAGATTCCACATGAAAAGGGTCTTTTAGGTCATTCTGATGCAGATGTACTTCTTCATGCCATCATGGATGCTTTAATTGGAGCCATAGGTGAAGGGGATATTGGCAAACATTTTCCAGATACAGATGAAAAATATAAAGGAGTTAGTAGTATGCATCTACTTAGGTGTGTAAATGAATTGCTTAAAGAAAAAAAAGCAAGTATTCATAATATAGATGCAACGATTATTGCACAAAGACCTAAGATGGCACCGTATATTTCTAAGATGAAAGAAAATATAGCAAATGCCTTAGATATTCAGGTAAGCCAAGTGAATATTAAAGCAACTACAGAAGAGAAATTAGGCTTTACAGGAAGTGAACAAGGTATTTCAAGTCAGGCTGTTGTTTTAGTAGATTTAATTTAAGGAAAGGAAGCTATATTGATGAAAGAAGCATCTTACTGTCCGAATTGTAAAAAAGAAGTAGAACTAATTGCTGCTTGTGGTGCAACGAATTATTTTTGTAATCATTGTAAAAAGCTTGTATCAAGTAAGGCTGTACTAACTCAAGAACAACTTGAAGAAGTACAAGAAGAGGTATCCGATAAATAGATTAATGTAAAAACAAAAAGAGACTGTTAAGGTAAAGAAAGACAGTCTCTTTTAAAATATTTAATTTCTCTTATTAAAGCGAGATCAGTTTGTTGTTAATCTTCTTTAAAAGTGTATCTGTTATTTCATTAATAACATCAAAGTTTGTAGCCTTAATATAATATTTTTCTAAATCATCATGAAGATATTTAGCGTAAGCTAAATGAGAGGTACCTTCAGCATTACAAGCTTTATAACGCTTGGAAATATCTAAGATAACATCTGTATACTCTTCATCAGTATGTGGTGCAATGAGTTCTGTGTACATATCTAATACAAAATCATTTTCACGGTTAGGGAAATATTCATGAGGAGCTGTACTATCAAAGATGCAAAGGTCAAGTTCAGGAAGTAAGAGCATATCAAGGCTATCAGGATCGAAGCCACAGTGATAAACTTCTGCATCAATACCACGGGTTTGGGCAGCTGCTAGGATTTTCTTTAACATAGTAGATTTACCAGAACCAGGACGTCCCTTGATGAAGTAGCGTGTCTTAATGGGTGCGGTAAGTTCCTTGACAAAATCTTTAGGGCCTTCAGGAGTGGATCCACCCAAGAAACGATGCATAATAACACTTTTCTTGTCAAAATGATGAGTACCTAAGAGTTTACTAATAACTTCCTCAGTATATTGATTAGCTTTTTTAAAATCCATACGATTAATATAAATTTTTTCCCATTCATCATGAATCTTAAGTGCCTTAGAAAAGCAGTCATAGGCCTTGGGATAGCAAGCACTAATTTCAGAACGGAGAAATAAGATCTTATTTTTGTTTTGTGCAAGAGCATCTACATCCCATGAGGTACCTAAGTTAATGTATTCTTCTATAGCGCCTGGTGCAGTAGGCTCAATGACATGAGGTGAAGTACCATCTACAATAGCAGTACCAATTGAGCGAATGACAATGCCGTCTAGAGAGCTAGGATCGGAAGAACAATGAATATATTCAACAGGAATACCTTTTTTAGTAACGAACTGACCTACTTTTTTCATTAATGAAGATTTCCCTGTACCAGGGCCACCTTTTAAAATATATATCTTATCTAGATTTTTTAAATTAGAGGAAAAGAAATTTTGAAAGCCTTTGGCCGTATTACCACAGGCAAAATAGTGTTTGATTAAATCGGACATGGTGTCACTTCCTTAAAAAGTAGTATGATCATAAATAGCATATGATTAAGGCTTATACATTGTGAGAGGAGAGATTAGATAGGACGTAAAATAAAATTTGATTTATAATAAGAATAGATAGACGAGGAAAAGGGGGGTATTATGAACTATAACGGAAGAAAAAAAGATAATATTAAAAACGGTTTGATTCTATTAATAGGTCTTGTATGCTTGTGGGGGATTACGATGAATTTAAGAAGCGCTGAAGCAGCTATAGAAGAGATGGATACAGATGAAATAGTAAGTCAAACGATTATAACAGAAGAAAAAAATATAGAAATAGAAGTAAATGAACTTTATCAAAGCATGGGTCAAGCTGTAGAGGTAGAGGAAATAAGAAATGTGGTGATGCAAGTTTTAGGAGATTCTTATTTTCCAGAGATAGAGATAGATGGTAAAGGGCAATTTTATAGTGTGACTATTATTTATGATGAAACCAATAAAGATCAGGTTTTATCTAAGGCGAAGAAGGAGCAGGTTGCTCTTGTGAACGCTTGTTTACTTATGAGTTTATTTAATGATATTGATGATGTGACCACTAGAAATGTTAGAGGAGAAACATATGATGAGAAGGTAATCTACAGGCCGGATATAGAGGATTACTTTGGGATTAGTCTAGAAGCAGCTAATCATAAGAATACATTTACAAGAATAGCTAATGAATTTTTAAGCAGTGAAGCGGTCGATACATATTGGAGTATGAAACATCCTTATGACAGTCAGTTAGGTGAAGTGGTAGAGAAATTCTACAAATGTAATTTTCCGAGCAAGTGGGAAGAGGAGGAAACTTTTCCTTATGTAGATGAAACATTAGGGGCAGACTTAGTAGAGCAGTATGGCTATAAATTTTTTATTCAGGGACTTAATTATGAGCATCCGCTTATGAATTATTATGCTGCCTATAGGTTGGCGGAATATTATGGTAATCGTAATCTAGATGAGATTTTACTTGAACTTGCAAGTTGTAAAAATAAATCAGATAACAAAGAAGTACAAACCGTCTGTACTTGGGTAATGAATATTTTGAGCAGTCACTTAGAAGAAGATGAGGTATTAGTCTTTACAAGGTACAGTAAGTCAGAGCTTCAAGGAGGTAGAAAGTTATATGGTCTAGTGGGAGAGAAACTTGTAGAACTTGCTTCATGGCAAGGAGAACAGCCAGGCGGATTTGAAGTGATCAGTGTTTCTAATAATAAAAAAAGTGTCATTGATGTTTAGTTATTAACTTTTATTTCCATTGACTTATAATTTCCATAATTTTATACATGAAAATAGCTAGTACCTAGGGTTAAATATAGTTACCACACTAAATCACCCGAAAGAAGGATACTAGCC
>JAHLFQ010000242.1 GCA_018883705.1 Candidatus Cellulosilyticum pullistercoris | reverse complement strand
ATATACTAAATAATAAAAGACCATCAATCTATTAGCTTGCGCTTTCTAATTGATGGTCTTTTACTTTTATTTAATAAATTTTTCCAGCTTTTTTCTTACCACTTTTCGCTTTACCTTGAATCTCAGGTACTGGCTCTACTGGATTTTTAGAATAATGCCCTTTTGTATTACTTTCTGTTCCATGTGGTTCATTCACACCTGGTCTTCTCATACCTGCTTTAGCCATTTTATCCCCTCCTTTACTATTTTCTAATTTAGTATGAGGTGATTAGGCTCTATTTATTCTACATCTGTGATTTCGTGATACCTGTTTTCTTTTCTTTAGAAATACCGCCTGCCATATGATCTAATTTAGAACCTATAAAAGCTGCTCTCTTAATAGCGTTTTCTCCATACTTATTTCTAATGGCATCGATCGCCTGATCTAGCTTTTCATAGCGCTTATCCTTTGGATTTTCGAAAAAACTCATTTGATGGTTACTGGCACCTACTAACTTGGTAGTATGTACACCCAGCTGTCTAATAGGTGTCTGATGGTCCCATAACTTATCAAAAATTTGACAGGCATAATCATAAATCTCCTTGGTATGATGGGTTGCTTGTGATAAAGTCATTTGCATAGAAGAAGAGATAAAATCACAATCTACTAGGCTCACAGAAATACAACTTGCTTCTACCCCATCTGCTCTTAGTCTCATGGCTACTGTTTCACTTAGAGATAGAAGGACTAGATGGGCATTTTCAGTAGAGTTTACATCATAGGGAATGGTCATAGAATTACCATAACCTTTATTGGGCGCAGCGACTTCTTCTACTTCATTAAAATCTATACCATTAGCATATCGATAAATGACTTCACCTTGCTTTTTTAGATGTAGTCTAAGGAGCTTAACATCTGCCTTTGCTAGTTCACCAATGGTTTTTATCCCTAATAGCTTTAGTTTTTTCTCTGTACTTTTCCCTACAAAAAATAACTCTCTTACAGGTAATGGCCACATCTTCGCCTCAATCTCGTGAGGAAACAATGTATGTACCATGTTAGGCTTCTTTAAATCTCCTGCCATTTTAGCCAGTAATTTATTATGAGAGATACCAATGTTTACTGTAAAACCTAATTCTTTATAAATACGGTCTTTAATAAGATGTGCCACTTGAACAGGGTCTCCATATAACCCTTCGGTTCCTGTCATATCCATAAATGCCTCATCAATAGAATACTGCTCTACCTTAGGCGAGTACTCTTTTAAAATATTGATAAATGCCTTAGAGCACTGAACATATCGTTCAAAATTAGGCTTAACAATAGTAAGCTCTGGGCATTTTTTAAGTGCTGATACAATAGGCTCTCCTGTTTGAACACCAAAGGCTTTTGCTGGTGTAGATTTTGCCAGAATAACGCCTTTTCGTTTCTCTTGGTCTCCTCCTATTGCCGAAGGAATCTCTCTTAAATCAATCTCTTCTCCTAAGATTTCCTTGCGATAGCTCGCTTCCCAACTTAAAAATGCCGAGTTCACATCCACATGAAAAATAACTGACATTCCCACTTTTTTGCTCCTTCTCTACCTTTAATATCCCCATATCCTGCTATTTTTATCTATAGATCACTTTATTAATTTCCCATTTATGACTCATTACGTGATATCTTACTTCTATGAGTTGCTCTTTTCCTTCTAAGTTAATTTTACATCCGTACTCAAAAGTTCTCACGCCAGCAAAGTTACTTTCCTTCTTATAAACGACTTCTTCAACCTTAGCTGTTATCATCTCATGAGAGGCACTTTCTATTCTAAACTTAATAGGCATCATTTCTCCAAGTGTACTACATCTAGAAATCATCTCTATAGGTATATTTACAACTGACATCCCATTCACTCCCTATATCCTCTCATATAATCGAACATACTTTCGATTATATTGTATCAAATGAGTGATTTGTTGTAAATACTATTTCTACAAATATTAACCATAAAAAAATAGACAACTATACAAAGCGTATAATTGTCTTATGAAAGGATGTTATTTATATCAATTATGATTCACATGTTTCGTTCTTTGAATCGCTCCCCATGAATGTTTCTTTTTCTTATAGCCGATAAATGAAGTGATTCTGATAAAAGATAGTACATATCTAAAAAATACACCTTCTAAAATACAGATCAGAATCGCTTTTAATCCATCGGCAAAACTTATTTTAATATGCTCTACATATACCATTTGAAAGAAAACTGTAATGGTTAAGATGACACTAAAAAGACTATATAGTATAAATAGATTAATAAGAAATTGATGATTCAATAGACCTAAGGTATACGCCATAACCATTGTAAATATCCCAAGCACCTCAATAAATGGCGCTAATAGCTCAAAAAATAGGTAGTATAAATAGGATACAAAACTAACAAGCCCGAAACGTAAATTTCCAAAAATATAATAGTATCTTGTTAGACATTGAAATAACCCTAGATGCCAACGCCTTCTTTGTTTCGTTAAATCTTTCAAACTACTTGGGGCTTGTGACCAACATACTGCTTCTGGCTCATAGGCTATCTTATATTTCTTTAAATGATTTCTACAAAAGACGTGCATCTTTACGACAAGCTCCATATCTTCTCCTAGAGTGGAACTATCATATCCGCCAACCGCGATTACAATGTCTTTTTTAAACAACCCAAATGCGCCAGATATAATTAAGTTCCCACCATAGGTATCTTTTAAGATACGTGAGGCTAAAAATGTACGTAAATACTCTACGGCCTGCATTCCCACAACAGGATTTATCGGTATTTTATGACCTTTAATTTCACCGTCTTCCATCTCTACACATTGTGATATCCTAATTAATCCACCCACAGCAATAACAGATTCATCCATGAATACAGGTTTTACAATTTTTTCTAAAGAATCTTTCTGTAAAAGTGAATCCGCATCAATACATATAAAATAAGGAAAACGTGAGGCATTAATCCCCATATTTAAAGAGTCTCCCTTACCCCCATTTTCTTTACTGATTAAAGTAACATGTATATTATTGATTTTAGCTTCATAAATCTCTTTATGCGCTTTACATTGAACCCTTTTATGGATAGGGCGATTTGTTTTCTTTAATGGAAATGCCTCCAAGAGGACTTTTACCGTATCATCTTTAGAGCCATCATCCACAATAATAATCTCATATAAGCGATAATCTACTTTTAATAAGGAGTGTATACTCTCTACAATTGTAACCTCTTCATTATATGCAGGTACAATAATAGAAACAGGAACATAAAAGGGGTGGCTTATTTGGTCGTTAGTAATTCTCTGCTGCTCTCTTCTAAATAGATGGAAAGCCCCCACTAAGGCAGAAGCAAACAAGTATGTGGAGTATAATACCATATAGATGATAAAAAATAGATTGACTAGATTTAGAACTTCTTTCAAGCGTATATCCCCTCCTGTTCCATCATATAGATAAGTATTTCTTTAGCATACGTATCATTTCCATGTAAAATATCATTTATCTCATCTTGATAGTGATCCATTTTTAGTAACGAACCTGCAGCATTATACCTCACATACCAATTGGAATGACATAGAGCATTTTTTAATACCTCTGTTGTTCTTTTGGATGGATAACTGGCTAATACAGTTGCTGAAACAATAGATAGATTCACATTACTATGACTTGTTAAAAAGGAACAAAGTATATCCTGAACAGGTTCATAATAATGCTTTCTATAATACCGTAATATTTCAAGACGTATTTCTAAAGAAACAGATTCATCCGTCAAATACGGTAGAAAGATAGACTTATACTCAGATGAACTTAAAGCAATAAAATTCACAATAGATACCATTAAACCTGCATCCCAGTCATTAATATGTTTCCACAGACACCTCATGAGTTCTTCTTTATTACCTTGGAATGTTGCCAGCCCATCAGCTAAGAGCTTAGGATGATGAAAAAGATGATGATTATTAATGAACTCTAAAGCCGTTTCAATGGCATATACATTACCGATTGCATAAAGTGCTCTTAATACATTTTCTCTACATGTGATAGAAGCATCATCCATATACTCTATTAAAACTTCCAATATGGGTAGATATTCATCTCTTGCATTAGGTGGATATAAAGATATCGCATAAGCAAAGAAAGACCTACTGATATCATCTTTTTTTAAATATTTGTATGCTAAATACTGCTGTGAAAGTGCTCTCTCTTTTAGATAAATAGGCATTAACTTATCTTCCTTAAAACTATCTAGTGCACTAATATATGCAATAAACTGATTAATAGATGGTAACTTTTTCTCAAGATACTTCATATGTGCTTTACTCAAATGCTGACCATTTTTTAGATTCTCAAATTCGTTATCCAGTAGCACCTTCCACTTTTGCTTCATTTTAGTCATCTTCTTTTTGATAATTTTTGATTTCCAAGTATAGATGAGACTATAAACAAGTAGGAGCATACATATTGCTATATAAATAAAAAGCATAAGATCGATAAGCATTTTATTTCCTCCAATAAGACTGAATCATTTCATAAGAGTCTTTTAAATACTCATCAAAATGATTGACCTTATAATCTTTAAGTTCTATTTGATTCATAGAAACATCGTTCTTTTCTTCAGTGAAAACCCCCATGTATATGGTATCTACCGAAATAGATTCAACCCCATAATTCATATAGTAATCATCATGAATTTTAAATTCTGT
>JAHLFQ010000241.1 GCA_018883705.1 Candidatus Cellulosilyticum pullistercoris | reverse complement strand
TTCTTTACCTATTACTTAACTGAACCGCTGGTAACACCTGAAACATAGTATTTTTGTAGCCATATAAATAAGATGGTAATTGGTATTGCTATACAAACACTACCTGCTGCAAACATAGTAAAACAGTTCTCTATATTTTCTTTTTCTGTCATATACCAAAGACCAATTGCCACAGTATATTTATCATAGTTATCCCCCATTATAATCTTCGCAAAAATGTAGTCCATCCATGGTGAAATAAAGGCTTGAAGTGCCGTATATACAATGATTGGTTTAGATAAAGGTAAAACAATCTTAGTAAACACATCTGCATTAGTTGCCCCATCTATACGTGCTGCCTCATCAATTTCTTTTGAAATAGTATCAAAGAAGCCCTTAGCAATATAAAAGCTTGTTGCTGCTCCTGCTGAATATACAAGTACGAGTGCTAATAAGCTTTGAGTTAATCCAAATGCTTTTAAAACATAATAAACTGCAATCATAGACATAAACCCAGGGAACATTCCTAATATAAGGGCCAAATTCATATAAGGCTTTCTAAGCCTGAAACGCATTCTAGACATAACATAAGCTACAGAAACATTAATTGCTGTACTTAATAAGCATGAGCCTACAGCCACAATGAATGTGTTCATAAACCATTTTTTAAATGGGAAGATAGAAGATGTAAACAGATTGACATAGTTACCAATTGTAAATTTTTTAGGAATAAAGTATTGAACGAATGCTTTTCCCTCTGCTCTAAATGAGGTTAATATAATCCATATAATCGGGAATAACCAGATTACACTCATAATAATTAAAATTATATAAACTAAGGTATTACTCGCTTTTTTCCTTGCTTGTATTGTCATTTTACTCATTATTGGAAGTCCTCCTCATTCTTTGATGATGAAGTATAGTTAAAGGCAATTAGTGAGAAAACAACTGAAATCACAAATACAGCAATACCGATAACAGATGCCCTACTGTAGTCCTTGTAATTAACTGTTAACTTATAGAGCCATGTAACCAATAAGTCGGTTTTCCCAGCAAAGTAGTAATCTGTTGCTAGAGGTTCTCCCTTGGTTAAGAAGAAAATAACATTGAAGTTATTGATATTTCCAATAAACTGTGTAATTAAGTAAGGTGCTGTAACGAAGAAGATATAAGGCATTGTAATTTTTCTGAAAGCCTTAATCGGTGATGCTCCATCAATCTCTGCTGCTTCATATAATTCTCTTGGAATATTCATCAAGATACCTGATGTAATAAGCATTGTATAAGGTACTCCAATCCAGAAGTTTACAAGTAAAACAACTGCACGTGCCCACTTTGGATTAACTAAAAATTGTATGATACCATCTGTAAGTCCTAAATTTTGTAAAAGGGCGTTGATAGGACCATAATCATTAAGCATAATACGCATAATTAAAAGAGATATAAATTGTGGAATGGCCATAGTAAGTACGAAAATTGTACGCCATCCCTTTTTAAATTTAATACCATTCTTATTAATCATTAAAGCTAAAATAATACCTCCGAAGTAACAAGTTATCGTCGCAATAACCGCCCATACAATAGTCCATCCAAGTACAGGAAAGAATGTATGACTAAAGGAAGATGAACTAAATAGCATATCCTTAAAGTTAGCAAGTCCTACCCAATTAAACAAGGTTCCTGGTGGCTGATGATCTCTATCATAATTTGTAAAAGCAATCAGAATCATATACACTAAGGGTAATACTGTAAAAACCGTAACCATAATTAATGGAATAGTCATTAATGTCACATGGAACTTACTATCTAATAAATCTTTTACATCCTCTAGAAAATTAGGAATATGTTTTCCTTGATGCTTCAAATCTTCTAGATGTTTCGCACTATAAATATTACTAATGTAAATCACAATAAAAAAAACAACAGCCGCAAGTGTACACACACCATATAACAGAAACAACATAGAGTTATCTCCTTGTGAAAGCACTTCTATACCTAGTGCTTTATCCATTACCCAACCTTGCGTTCTTGTTCCAAGTGTAATTAGGCCTTGCAATTTTTCTATACCAATTGAAATCATAAAAGAAATGAATGCAATCTCAAACCCTAGATATATAAGTCCTTTTACAATTTGTTTCTTAGCTATATTGGCAATCCCCATAATCAAAAAAGATAGTCTTGTAAACAAATCTCCATCTCTAAAAATTGTAAATATATTTTCATGCTGTTTTATCTTTTTTATTTTATCCTTTTTGTTAATAGCTACTTCACTCATTTAGCTCCCTCCCATTCAGTATATTTTAAGCACACTCCTATCAACTTCCAGTTTACCTAATTTCTATTTTCCTAAAATATCCTGTTATAAACTCCGATAATAAAGGGACTACTACCCAATACTGATTAACTTTCTTTACTGAGTAGTAGTTCCTATAAAATTTAAGTCTTAAATTCTTAAATCGATACTTTACTCTGCACCTTCTGTAATTGTTGCTACTAATGTATCGAGTTTAGATTGATAATCTGCTTCTGTGATTGTTCCATCAAATGTTTCTTGAACAAATGCTTTTGTTGCATCCCAGAATTTACCCATTTGTGGGATAGATGGCATTGCATAAGCATAATTAAGTTGAGCGAGTAATGCTTTTACAGCTGGATCAGATGTAACTTGTTCATTACTAGCAAGAGCTGTAGCTACAGGAACACCGCCTCTATCTTCAAATCTCTTAAGTTGGTTCTCTTCATTTGTTAACCAATTTGCAAGAGCCATCGCTTCAAGAGGATATTTTGTATTAGATTTTACGCAGTATACCTTAAATCCGGCAAAAGATGCCATATGTTTCTCTTCACCATTAAAATTAAGAGTAGGAAGCTCAGCTACTCCAAAGTTATCTCCAAGAAGCTCTTTGTATGTTTCTGTTTTCCAAGGACCAGCTACATAAGCTCCTAATGTATGTGCTTCAAATTGTGTTGCCGCTACTGTATCATCAAAAGCTACTACCCCTTGTTCTTTTAATGAACCAAGTAATTTAGCAACTTCTACTCCTTGTGCATTGTTGAAAGTAACTGTTTTAGCATCTGAACCATCAGCTCCAAATAATTCACATCCATTTGATAAGAAGAATGGTCCTGAATAGTAAGCATTAGCAATATCTATAGCAAATGGTGTTACTCCCTCAGCTACATCTGCTGTAAGCATTGTATCAAGAGATTTTACTTGTTCTTCGTTAAAGATACTTGTGTCGTAGAATAGGAAGTAAGTTTCAGATACACTTGGATATCCATATAACTCACCTTCATAAGAAGCAGCAGTAACAGCTGCCTCTGCTGATCGTGCTGTAACTTCATCAGCATATTTTGTATTTTTATAAACAGCTCCAGCTGCAACAAGCTCACCTAATTGATCATGTGCAATAGCAAATACGTCTGCTGCTGCCTCTGTATCTTTAAGAACTTCAGTTTTAGCTTGATCTTCACCATTTACACGCACAGTAATATTCCACTGAACTTCAGGATGTGCTGCTTTAAATGATTCTACCATTTCACCTAGCATTTGTTGATCATCTTGAGATCCCCATACAGTAAGCGTTGCTTCTGTGTTTTGAAATTCTGATACTGCTGGAGACTCACTAGCATCCGTAGTAGCTTGTGTACTTGGCGTTGTACTAGTTTCTGTGTTTGTAGGTGTTGTATTACTTCCACATCCTGTCATAGATGCCCCAATTGTTCCAATCATTGCTATAGCCATAGCTTTTGAAAATAACTTTCTCTTCATAAAACATTCCTCCCAGAATTTCTCTTTTAATTTTTATATCTCAAATCGTTATTATACTGATTCAGTATGATATGACGTATTTGATTCCACTACTTATTTGTTCTTGGCTCAATACTCCAAATTTCTTTAGCATATTGCATAATGGTACGGTCGCTTGAAAAAATACCTGCGTGTGCAATATTCATAAGGCTCATTTTAGCCCAAGTTTTTTGATCCTTATAAGCAGCAAACACTTTATCCTCTGCTTCTCTAAATGCCACAAAATCTTCGAGTACAAAATAAGTATCTCCTTCTGTCATTAAACCGTTATATAAATCTCCAAAATCACCCGTTCCATCATCTTCAAAAGTTCCATCAATTAGAGTGGATACAACTCTCATTAAGCTCTCATTAGCTTCAGCTACTTTTATACTTTTGTATTCTTTTTGAATCTTTTCAATGTCTTCTACACGAAGCCCAAAAATAAAATTATTATCTTCTCCTGCTTCCTGAACGATTTCCACATTTGCACCATCGTACGTACCAAAGGTTAGTGCACCATTGAGCATAAATTTCATGTTACCAGTTCCTGATGCTTCTTTTCCTGCTGTAGAAATTTGTTTTGAAATGTCTGCGGCTGGGAATAGCTTTTCACCATAAGATACTCTGTAGTTTTCAACAAATAAAACTTGGATTTTATTGCTTACAGCTAAGTCACTGCTTATAAGCTTAGCTATCTCACCTATGAACTTTACAATGGATTTAGCCCTTCTATAGCTTGGAAATGCTTTTGCTCCAAAAATAAACGTTGTTTTAGGTATATCTAGATTAGGATTTTCTTTGAGTCGATAGTATAAATCTAGAATATAAAAAGCATTAAGTAATTGTCTCTTATATTCATGTAAACGTTTAATTTGAATGTCAAATAGTGAATCTGGGTCAATCATTATACCTTCTGTATCTTGAATGTACTTAGCAAGCTGTTTCTTCTTTGTATGTTTAATCGCTAACAGCTTATTAAGCACTTCATCATTATCTATATATGCTTCTAATTTTTCTAGCTGGCTTAAATCAGTTACCCAGTCTTCACTACCTAATAGCTCTGTAATAAGTGCTGATAATTCCTTGTTACAAAGTTTAAGCCATCTTCTTGGCGTAATACCATTTGTCTTATTTTGAAACTTCTCTGGATATAATTCATACCAGTTATGAAGCTCTGTATTCTTTAAGATATCTGTATGTAATTGAGCAACCCCATTTACTGCGTGCCCTGCATGAATAGCTAAGTTCGCCATACGTACTTGATGGTTATTAATAATTTTAAATTCATTAATAGCTTTTTCATCATATCCTTTTGCTTGTAGATCTTGAACAAATCTTTGATCGATTACTTCGATGATACTGTAAATACGTGGTGAAATTTTCTTAATAAGTTTTATATCCCATTTTTCTAATGCTTCAGCTAAAATAGTATGATTTGTATAAGCAAATGTGTCATGTGCTACTTTTAATGCTTCTTTAAAAGATAAATCCTCTTCATCTACTAAGATTCTAATAAGCTCTGGAATAGCTAGAACTGGATGTGTATCATTAAGCTGAATTGCATGTAACTGACCAAACTTATTAAAGTCTGTATGACCACTTGCTTTAAAGTTACGTACAATATCTTTTAAAGTAGCACTTACCATGAAGTACTGTTGGCGCAGTCTAAGTAATTTTCCTGCTTCCTTTGAATCAGCCGGATAAAGTACCCTTGTTATATTTTCAGCTTCATTCTTACATTTTAGTGCCTTACTGTATTCTTGCTCACAGAAAAGGTTAAAATCAAAAGGAACAAGTGCTTCTGCTTGCCATAATCTTAAGGTATTGATATTTTTTGAGTTGTATCCAATGATCGGCACATCATAAGGTACTGCTTTGACGCTCATATCTTCAAAGTCTACAATAACTGCCTCAGAGTCTTTGCGAATACTCCATGGATCACCATATTTAAGCCAAGTATCTACTTCCTCTACTTGCTCACCATCAATAATCTTTTGATTAAATAAACCATTTTGATAACGAAGTCCATATCCAATAAGTGGTAAGTGCATTGCTGCCCCTGATTCCATAAAACATGCTGCAAGTCTTCCTAAACCACCATTACCAAGTCCAGCATCTTCTTCAATCTCTTCAATCACATTAAGGTCAATACCTAAATCTTGAAGTGTTTCTTTAACTTCTTCATACTTATTCATACAAATGATATTATTACCTAATGCGCGACCCATTAAATATTCTGCTGAAATGTAGTAGGCTCTTTTATTTTCATTATAGAGTTTAGTCGTTGCATTCCAATCTTTTACGATTTCCTCTAAAAGTGCTAATGAAACAGCATTAAAAATCTCATACTTTTCTGCTCTATCAATTGACTTTCCATACTTTACATTACAATATCTTTCGATATTCATTTTTAGTACTTCACTCTTCATTCTCTTAACCCTTCCTTCCATATATGTTTGTGAGTCTCTTAAGCTTTCTAATGATTCCTTCATTAATGGCATCATTTTTCATACGCCAGTTCCAATTATCACCTACTGTAGAAGGAATGTTCATCCTGGCATGATTATCTAACCCAAGTACATCTTGCATCTGAGCAATGGCTAATCTTGCGGGACTAGCCCATAATCCTCTAATGAATCCCCAATGGTAGCCCTCTTTTTTAGTAAGCCTTAAATACCTTTTTGCAAAAGCTAATTGTTTTACATTATTAGGGTCTTCCATCCATCCTACTATTGTTTCATTATCATGTGTCCCTATATAGGCAACAGATTCTCTTGCACAGTTATGAGGTAAATATTCACTATCCCCTTTTATATCAAAAGCAAATTGCATAATGCTCAT
>JAHLFQ010000240.1 GCA_018883705.1 Candidatus Cellulosilyticum pullistercoris | reverse complement strand
CAAAGGCGCTTAAAAACAGGGTCAGCTCCTATTTTAGTGGAAGTCAAAAGCCTTCAAAAGTAGAGCGAATGGTTAGGTGTATTCATGATTTTTCTGTGCAACTAACAGATACAGAATTAGATGCGCTCATTTTAGAATGTAGGCTTATCAAACAATATAAACCGCTTTATAATCATTTATTAAAGCAAGACCATAGGTATCGCTACCTATCTCTCAATCCAGAGGAACAAAGACCACGAGTCAGGTTAGTTAGAGAACAAATCGATAAAGGGCGTTATTTTGGACCTTATGAAAAAGGAAAAGGTCTTTTTGAAGCAGTAGAGGCCCTAAATGCATATTATAAATTGCCAGACTGCAAGATTTATGATACTAAAGAAGGATGTCTCACTTATAAAAGGCAGAAGTGTTTGGGACCATGTGAAAAGCCCTTTGAAGAAGAAAGATTTAAAAAACAGTTAAGGTCAGTAAGTCTTTTTTTGCAAGGAGAAGATGATAGAATTATTCAGTTTTATGAAGAACAAATGGCAGAAGCAGCAAACCGGCTCGCATTTGAAGAGGCTCTCCTATTAAAAGAAAAGTGGCAAGCACTAAAAAGCCTTCATTTTAGAAAAGAAGCTATAGATTTTGCAATCTCTAATCAAATGACTCTACTTTTATTAGATTGTCCTGCGGGAGGGGAAAAGCTTTCACTTTGGTGGGGAACCACCATGATTTGGTCTAAAGTGATGAAGCGGCGGCCTAAAGGTAAGAACTTAGAACAGATGTTACAAACAATGAAGAGTGCCTTACTAGAAATAGAAGAAAGGCCTGTAGACTCATTAAAAAAAGAAGCGATTGATGAAATACTAATTATATATAGTACGTTAAAGAGACAGACTCCTAAGACTTGCCAAATTTTTAATCGCCAGATAGATCCTATCAAAAACGAAGAAGAACTGGTAAAGGCTTTAAGTCAACTATTTTCATAAAAAAACTATTTTCATAAAAAAACTATTTTTATAAAAAAAGGTGAAAAAAACATAGCAAAATGTTTATTTCGCCTTTTTTTGCGTTTATAAATGCCAAATAGACACCTTGTACTACTAAGTTGCATAAAATGTACGAGAAGAAGTAGGGAGGGGTTAATATGGTAAGACAATATCTTCTGTTTGAGGTGGCAGAAAGTAAATATGCCATAAAAACATCGGATGTTGTAAAAATTGTTTCTATGCAACCTATTACAAGGATACCTAATACACCACATGATATAAGAGGCTTAATAAATTTAAGAGGACGAATCGTAGTAGTTGTGGATACTAGAAAGAGATGGCATCATGAGATGAAAGAAGATGACCTAAAAACGAGCATTATTGTTACTAATTTTAATGAGAAGTGGATCGGATGGGTTGTAGATGCAATAGATAAAATCATGTACTTTGAAGAAGAGGATTTTTTACCTATTGCGTGGGGGAAGATAGTACAAGAAATACCATTAGTCGATAAAGTGATTTGTTACCAGCAGGAGTTAGTGGGAGTCGTTTCAGAAATCAATCTTATGGGTAAGTAGATCAATCACTAAAAAATGAGCAGATTGCCGACAAGGCATCTGCTCATGTAAAAATTAAAGTAGGCCATAGGCTTTAAGCACATCTATTAAGAAAGATTGATTTTTAAGTTCCATAGGAACAAGAGGTAAGCGGCAGCCACCAACTTCCATACCCATTAGATTCATGGCTTTCTTAACAGGAGATGGGCTGGTTTCAATAAATAAAGCCTTAACTAAATCTAATACTTTAAGTTGAAGGAGTCTAGCTCCTTCTATATCACCTGCCATAAAGCGAGCACAGAGTTCATGGGTATCTTTAGGAATGATATTTGCCATAACAGAAATAACACCCTGGCCACCCATGGCTAAAAGTGGAAGAACATTGGCATCTTCACCTGAATAAATCGCAAAATCTGGTCCACAAAGATTACGTATCTCACCTACATGATTAAAGTTACATTCCTTAATACCTACAATGTTGTCAATATATGATAGTTCTTTAACAATACTAGGAGACATATCTAGATTTGTACGGCCAGGTACATTATAGAGAATAACAGGGGTACTAACACTTTTAGCAATCGCTTCAAAGTGTGCATAAAGTCCTTTTTGTGTGGTTTTATTATAATAAGGGACAACAGAAAGCAGGCCATCTACTCCTACGGATTCAGCAAATTGACTTGTGTTAATTGCATGTCTCGTGTCGTTGCTTCCAGCACCTGCAATAACAGGAATACGATGATTAACTTTATCTACGCAAAACTTAATAAGTGATTTATGTTCCTCTATAGGTAAAGTAGCAGATTCACCTGTAGTACCACAGACGATAATAGCATCTGTGCCTTCTGCAATGTGCCATTCAATGAGCTCTTCAAATTTATCGTAATTAATACCATTGTCATTAAAAGGTGTAATAATAGCTACACCAGAGCCTTCAAAAATTTTCTTTTTCATAATTTGCCTCCAACTTAACTTAAGGGATATCTATATTATACGATGTCCGCCATTTTTTAACAATAAGATGCTTAGATGGATAGTATAAAGTAATATATGATATGATAAGAAGGTTAAAAAGGTGAAGCAATTAATAATAATAAAAGGATTTTAATGGATTCTACATATTCTTATGTTAAAATAGATGCAGACTTTGTAGAAAAAGAAAAAATAGTAGGAGAACGAAATGAACTTATTAAATATTATCAGTTATATTTTGGGCTTAAGTTTTAGCTTATTTTTAAGCTTTGTAAAGATTATACTGGTCATTATTTTAGCTGCGATGGCTTATTTTAAAGGCTATAATCCCTGGATATGGGGGGGATTAACCCTTATTTTACCATGGCCAGTCCCTATTTTTACGCTTATTATAATGTCTTATTTACCAAAGAAATATCCTAAATTACCAAAAGAAATAAGACAAAATCCAGCATTTGAAGGAAAAAATCCTGTGATTGCCTCTATTATGGCATTATGTGCTATGATTGCAAAAGCAGATGGCAATGTAACCAAAGGAGAAATCCGTTTTATTAGACAATTTATCAAGGGGCACTTTGGTATTAGTAATGAAGAAATGAATACCTATGAAGCAGCCTTTAATTACGGAAAGAGTCATCCAGAAGACTATCTATTTTTTACAGACATTATATTTGGTTACTATCGCACAAGAAGAGATTATGTGATGGCGCTTGCTTACCTATTTGTAGGGGTGGCAATGCAGGAAGGTGAAAGCAGTACAGCTAAAGAAGCACAGACTAAGAAAATTGTCATAGCACTTGGCTTATCTGAATACGAATATCAAGCATTACGTATGGCCTTCCAAAGACAAAGCGGTGGCTATGAACAAAGTTATAGTGGACAAGGCTTTAGTCAGTACTCAAACCAAGAAGATTTGGTGAAGAAATATACACAAGTATTAGGTGTAAGAGAAGATGCAAGTATGGCAGAAATTAAGAAAGCCTATCGTAAATTGGTAAAAGAGTATCATCCAGATAAACTTTCATCAGGGAGTGTACCACCAGAATATATAGAGTTTGCTAATCAGAAGATTAGAGATATTAATGAGGCCTATGAATATTTAGAAAAAGTAAAAGGCGGGAAATAAAGGATATAAGTGTGAAAGGTAAGTAAAGCTTGTTAAGAACGGCAGTGATGTCGTTCTTATTTTTGATTAAATTAGACTGTATTTTATATATTTTAATTAATATGTATAAAATATATAAATTACTATTGCAATTTGATGAATGGTGAGTTATACTAATATTCGTTCAGGCCCATTGGTCAAGCGGTCAAGACGTCACCCTCTCACGGTGAAATCATGGGTTCGATTCCCGTATGGGTCATAAAGGTTATAGCTAAGTCTTAGAGTATCAAGGGATACAAGACTTAGCTATTTTTGTTTTAAACTTGTAACAAGCTAAAAACTTGCAACCAACTTGCAACGTCAGTATAAAGTAGCATAAAAATAGGCTCTACATCTTATAGAGCCTTAACCAAGTATTTTATTTAAGCATTGAACTTCATTTGTCATTTTTTCAGGCATTACATGGGTATATATATTCATTGTTGTAGCTATGTCTTTATGGCCTAATAATGATTGCACTGTTTTAATTGGTACGTTATTTTCAAATAATCGAGTTGCATAGGTGTGTCTTAGAGAATGGAAGTTTCTATAAGGGAGGCCTATTTTTTTTAGGTGCCTGGTATATGATCTAGTTAGATTTCTAGTATCAAAGTAGTTACCATACTCAGTACAGAACACTAATCCATTGTCTGTATATAAATCACCATGCTTTAGTTTTTCCTTTGATTGCTCAGCCTTATGCTGCTTCAGAGCCTTTACCAGAGTCTTTGGTATAGGTATGGTCCTAATGCTTGTTTCAGTCTTTGGTGTATGCTCTATAACACCCCATTCACGAGTACCATCACTTTTAACCTTAGCAATATTGGA